>SPJO01000192.1 GCA_006844635.1 Methylophilaceae bacterium
TGAGACTTCAAATGTTGTCTGCTGTCCTCGTGACAAACTGCCATATCCAGCGCCGACACTTAACGCGATTGGATGGTTGCGTACGAGTGCTTGATTAAGCCGTGCTGAGCCATTGCCACTTAACACGCCTGCCAAGACATCTAGTGCATAAGCTTCTTGCTCAGTACCCGTCTGTTGACCAAAATTAGCTAAACCAGGCACGTGAAAGCCCATGGTTAACGACGGCAGTTTGGCCGGCGCCTTCACCACTGCACGGCGCTCACCTAACTGTGCAGGCTCACGCTGTGGTTTTCTAATCGGTAGCTTATGTGCTTTTAGCGGGCCAAAATATTGTTTGGCTAGCTGATGGACTGCTTCTGCTTTTACATCTCCCACCACCACTAAGAAAGCGTTGTTTGGTGCATACCAGTTGCGATACCACTCCCGTGCATCTGCTGCCGTCATATTTTCTAAATCATTCATATGCCCGATAACAGACCGGCCATAAGGATGTGCGCGATAGACCAACGCATTAAACTGCTCATTGACTTTCCCCTGTGGTTTATCATCTGTACGCCAGCGGCGTTCTTCCATGACCACTTTAATTTCTTTAGCAAACTCTTCTTCCGTAATCTTAAGGTTCGCCATTCTGTCGGCTTCTAGCTCTAGCGCGAGCGGCAGCTTAGATTTCTCAAGTCGCTGAAAATAGGCGGTAAAGTCCATACCAGTAAAGGCATTCTCTCGGCCGCCTGCCTCAGCAATCCGTCGTGAAAATTCACCGGCTTTGACTTTTTCCGTGCCTTTAAACATCATGTGTTCTAACACATGGGCAACACCGGTTTTACCGTTCACTTCATCTAGTGCACCTGCGCGGTACCAAACTTGTGAAACGACAACAGGAGAACGGTGGTCTTCTTGTACAAAGATTTGCATCCCGTTGTCCAGCTGAAAGCTAGCAACATCAATATCTGCTAAAGCTGCCCCTGAAAAAACGGTTAGTGCTACCCAACATCCGACTAACTGTAAAAAACGCTTACTCACATTCACCTCATATTCTTAGCATTAAGCTCAATCACAACGGCGTCCATCATAGCAGAGAGGCCGTAACGGCCCAATAGCTCGCCGCACTTATGACAGCGATGTCGCGATAAGAGTTCTGACCAATGAAATTTATTTATTCTCACAATGGCAATTGTTATAAGCTTGCCTAAAAGTACAGTAAAATAATGCCTATTACTTTTGAAGAAACACTATGTTTGATTTTTTTAAGAAAAAGAAAGAGCCAGAAAACCCCGTTGAAGACAAAGCACCTGAGATAGAGGTGCCAGAAACGACGCCTGTTGAGGAAATAACGCCTGAACCAGCTGTATCAGCACCAGAAGCGATTGCTGAAGAAAAGCAAGCAGAAGCCGCTCCAAAAACTGAAAAACTAAGTTGGGCGCAAAAACTAAAAGCTGGTCTTTCTAAAACAAGACAGAATCTTGGTGGTCAAATTTCTAGCCTCTTTAGTGGCGGCAAAATTGATGAAGACACCTATGAAGAATTAGAAGCCATCTTGCTGACGGCAGATGTTGGCGTAGCCGCAACGCAAAAGCTTTTAGATAATCTCAAAGCTCGTGTTAAAAAAGAACGTTTAGAAGATACAGCAGCCCTTAAAACTGCGCTTAAAGCTGAGCTGCACACCATTTTGTCGCCATTAGAAGCTGGCTTAGATACCACTGCGCATATCCCATTCGTTATTATGATGGCAGGCGTCAATGGCGCAGGTAAAACAACTTCGATTGGTAAATTAGCCAAGCTTTATCAATCACAAGGAAAATCCGTTCTGATTGCCGCTGGCGATACTTTTAGGGCAGCAGCGCGAGAACAGTTACAAGTCTGGGGTGAGCGTAACAATGTCCATGTTGTTACATCAGAAGGTGCGGATGCAGCAGCCGTTATTTTTGATGCCGTCAACTCAGCCATTTCTAAGAAAATTGATATTGTCATTGCCGACACGGCTGGTCGTTTGCCAACACAGATGCACTTAATGGACGAAATTGCCAAAGTGAAACGCGTAATTAATAAAGCAAATGCAGGTGCCCCGCATGAAATCATGTTGGTGCTTGATGCCAACACTGGGCAAAATGCCGTCAGTCAAGTACAAGCATTTGATGATGCATTAGGGGTCACTGGCTTAGTACTTAGCAAACTTGACGGCACGGCAAAAGGTGGCGTGATTGCCGCCATTGCGGAAGCGCGCCCTATCCCAATTCGATATATTGGCGTCGGTGAAGGCATTGACGACTTACGCCCCTTCAGCGCTAGTGACTTTGTAGACGCTTTATTTGATGAATAACCTATAATAATACCAATATGATTGTTTTAGATAATGTAACCAAGCGCTATCCAGGCAGCCAAGAAGCTTTAAGCAATGCGAGTTTCAGTATTGAACAAGGTGAAATGGTCTATGTCACAGGGCATTCTGGCGCTGGCAAAAGCACCTTATTAAAACTGGTTGCAGCCATTGAAAGGCCAACCAGTGGCACTGTGCTTATTAATAACCAAAATGTCAGTCAGTTACGTGAATCTGCACTACCTTACATCCGTAGAAAGTTTGGTCTAGTCTTCCAAGACCACAAACTCCTATATGATCGTAATTGTTATCACAATGTCGCACTGCCGCTAGCTATTAATAGCATCACAGGGTCAGATGCGGGAAAACGCATCCGCGCTGCACTCGATAAAGTGGGCCTATTAAACAAAGAAAAAGCTATGCCGATTACCCTATCTGGTGGTGAACAACAACGTTTAGCCATTGCCAGAGCAGTCGTTTCAAGACCATCCATTCTGATAGCAGATGAACCAACTGGCAATCTAGATAAAAACTATGCAGATGATATATTGAGCCTGTTTAGCGCATTCCAGCAAGTGGGTGTTACGGTGATTATTGCCACGCACGATGCGCTTGGCACAGCCAATCAAGAGCATAAAATATTGCACCTAGACCATGGCAGACTGGTTAACCAGCAAATGGAGCCAGCATGAACAATTGGCTAACACAACACGCGCAAGCGCTACGTTTAGTCAGTTCGCGCTTTAAAAACAATTTATTCAGCACCCTATTCATCTCACTAGCCATTGCCGTGAGTCTCGCACTGCCCGTGATTTTATATTTAGTGATTGATAGCTTCACCAACCTCACAGGCTCCATCAAAACTGAATCCCATA
>SPJO01000165.1 GCA_006844635.1 Methylophilaceae bacterium
GTTAGTCAGTAACCAAGTGGGCAATGTGCTAACGGTCGAGCATGAGATTGATTATGATCGATTAGAAGTGTCATCACCGGGCATGGACCGTGTGTTGAAAAAGGAAAAAGATTTTATTCGTTTTGTAGGTGAGCGCGCTCAGGTGAAGTTACGTGTCCCCCAACTTGTTGAGGGGAAAGAGCCTAGGAAGAATTTTCTAGGTATTTTGCGAGGCTTAGAGGATGGCTTGATACAAATTGAATGTGATGGTGTCGTTGAGGCGTTGCCATTGGCTAACCTTGAAAAGGCAAGGTTAAGCCCAGAGTTTTAGTGGATAAGATTTAAATCATAAAGTAATAATTTTTAGTCGGAGAGTGACGATGAGTCGAGATATTTTATTATTAGTAGATGCTTTAGCACACGAAAAAAACGTGAGTGAAGAAATTGTATTTACTGCCTTGGAGTTGGCATTAGCCTCGGCGACTAAGAAGAATCATGAAGATAATACGGATATTCGCGTTTCTATTGACCGTGAAACCGGTGAGTACGAAACCTTTAGAAGGTGGCAGTATGTTGAATATGACTTACTAGAAAGCTCAGACTTTCAGTTTGATGAAGAAGATGAGCGTGCTAAAGGTCGTGAAATTGGCGATTACTATGAAGAGCCATTAGAGTCGATTGAGTTTGGACGGATTGGTGCCCAAGCAGCGAAACAAGTTATCTTACAAAAAGTACGCGAAGCTGAGCGTGAACAAATCTTAGAAGACTTCTTGGCGCGTGATGAAACCATGGTGACTGGCGTGATTAAGCGTATGGAAAAAGGCAACGCCCATATTGAAGTCGGCCGCCTAGAGTGTATCTTGCCACGTGAATCCATGATTCCAAAAGAAAACTTGCGCGTCGGTGATCGTGTCCGTGCCAATATGTCTCGCATCGAACGAGGAGGCCGTGGCCCACAGTTAATTCTGTCACGTATTGCACCAGACTTCTTGAAGCGCTTGTTCGAGCTTGAAGTGCCAGAAATTGAAGAAGGCTTGTTAGAAATTCGCTCAGCTGCACGTGACCCAGGGTTGCGTTCAAAAATTGCAGTTAAAGCGAATGATCAACGGTTAGATCCTGTTGGTACATGTGTTGGTATGCGTGGTTCACGCGTGCAAGCGGTAACTGGTGAGTTAGCTGGAGAGCGTGTTGATATCGTGTTATGGAGTATGGAGCCTGCACAATTTGTGATTAATGCCATGGCACCTGCTGAGGTGTCTAGTATTGTTGTTAACGAAGACACACACAGTATGGATGTAGTGGTTGATGAAGAGCAGCTTGCGCTGGCGATTGGCCGTAGCGGTCAAAATGTCCGTTTGGCTTCAGACCTAACGGGTTGGACATTAAACATCCTGACTGAAGAAGAAGCTGAGCAGAAAAACCAAGATGAGTATGCAAATGTTAGTCAATTATTCATGGAAAAACTGGATGTTGATGAAGAAGTTGCAGATATCTTGGTGCAAGAGGGTTTCAGCACGTTAGAAGAAATCGCTTATGTGCCAATGGCGGAAATGGTTGCCATTGAAGCGTTTGATGAAGATACGATTAATGAGCTTCGTTCACGCGCACGTGCGGCTTTGTTAACAGAGGCGATTGCGAAAGAAGAAAAAGTAGAAGACCCAACTGAGCTGTTGAAGCAGATGGAAGGCATGGACGAAGAGATATTTAACCAATTGGCGGCTAAAGAAATTTCAACCATGGATGATTTGGCTGACTTGGGTGTTGAAGAGTTAGTTGAACTCGTTGAGATGGACGAAGAGCGTGCAAAAGCATTGATTATGACCGCTCGCGCACCATGGTTTGAAGAGCAATCGTAATTTACGACAATAATTTAAGTAGTTGAAGAGTAGAGAAACTGGAGCAGTAAATGGCACAATCAACCGTTAAACAATTCGCAGCAGAGCTGGGGTTACCCACTACCTTGCTGTTAGAGCAATTGAAGAGTGCGGGCGTAAATAAATCTGCTGTTGGGGATGTCTTAGAGGAAGCAGATAAAACCGCTTTGTTGGACTATCTACGTAAAGAGCATGGTGCGGCACAGGCCCCAAAAAACAAGATCACACTGACACGTAAACAAAATACTGAAATTAAAAAAACAGATAGTGATGGGCGTGCACGCACGATTCAAGTTGAAGTGCGTAAAAAACGTGTGTTAATGCGTAATGAGGAAGTGAAGGAAGAGGCGAAACCTGAGGAAGTTGAAGTGCCTGTGGAGGTGCCAGAAGAGCCTGTAGTAGAGGAGGCGATACTCGAGCCAGTTGAAGAAGTGAAGGAAGAGGTGGAAGCCCCTGTTGTTGAAGAGGTGCCAGCAGTTAGCGAGGAAGAAAAACCTGAGACGCCTGAGAAAGTAGTAAAGCGTAAGAAGCAAGTGCTAACACCGGAACAAATTGCTTTACGTGAACAGGAAGCGGAACGCCATGCTAAATTAGTTGCATTCCAGCAAGAGGACTTGCGTAAAAAAGAGGAGTTGGTGAAGCGTAGAGCCGCTGAAGAAGAGAAGAAAAAAGCAGCCGAAGCCGAAGAAGCGAAGAAAAAAGCAGCGAAGCTGAGTGAAGGAACGCTACATAAACCAGCTGCTAAAGATGGCGCTAAACCAGCTAAAGATGCGAAAAAAGGTAAAAAAGGCAGTAATAGCGATTGGAATGATAGAGAAAACCGTAAACGTGGCTTGAAAAACCGTGGTGCTGCGCCAATGGGTGGTAATAATGGCTGGCGTTCACCTAAAGGCAGGAAGCAACATAAACAACAAGAGGAAGAGCATGCTTTTGTTGCGCCGACTGAGCCTGTTGTACATGAGGTGTTGGTGCCAGAAACGATTTCAGTTTCAGACTTGGCACATAAGATGGCAGTAAAAGCCAATGAGGTAATTAAAACACTCATGGGCATGGGCATGATGGTGACGATTAACCAAGTGCTTGATCAAGAAACTGCCATTATTATTGTTGAGGAAATGGGTCATAAAGCCATTGCTGCGGAAGAAAATGATCCGGAATCATTCT
>SPJO01000111.1 GCA_006844635.1 Methylophilaceae bacterium
CATCAAATGAAGTAATTGTTTTACTTCAGCGCGAAATTCTAACTTTTCAGATTGTGCGTTTGCCATACTTTTCCTTTTATACGTTTCATTAATCCGTTAAACTTTGGCTATATTTTGGGCTTAAAATTCGAATTTCAAGTCTTTGGGGAAACAATTTCACAGAATCGAGTTGATTTAAATGGACGCATTTATTGGCTTATTTTCTGGCTTAGTGATTGGGGCTTTAATTGCCTACATTTTCTATACCCAGAAAAAGAAAACCAGCCGCATTACCATGGACAGCAAAACCTTAATGAACAATATTGAAAAAGTGTTCAAGGTGGCACTGGCTGAAGGCACTTATAGTGATATTTTTGACTACAAGAGTGAAAGAAGCCGATTTTTCAATTTGTTTAAAACCAAACAAAAAGCACTACTTATCTCGGAAGCCCGAGTGCTGGTTGGTTATGACTTTGCAAAAGTAAGGTTTGCCGTCGATGAGCCTAACTTACGCGTCAACATCATTGAATTCCCAAGCCCTGAAGTCTTGGCTATCGATCCTGAATATAAATTTTACGATGCAGATAGCGGCATTTTTAACCGTCTTGATAAAGAAGATTACAGCGCAATGGTTAATGATGCTAAGAGTAGGATTGGTCAAAAAGCATTAGAGAGTGAATTACCTAAATTTGCGGCTAACCAGATGAAGTCACTGCTCACCAATATTGATGACAATACGCGTTGGCGCCTGTATTACCAACCTGAACACAGCGAGCCTTTGCTTGTGGAGGATGCAGAGTTACCATACCGCACAGCGATATTCGAAGATAAAGAAACTGAGGAAAATTAATCAGTTAACTGATTGAGCGCTAATTGGGCCATGGCAAAACCCATCGAAGCAGTCACTGTCACGCTAGAACCGAATCCCGCACAATTCAAACCACTGATGCTAGCGCTTTCTGCTTCGGTATCACACGCTTGATCAGGCGTGGTCACCACTTCATCCGAATAGACACAAGGCAAGCCAAATTTTTTCGGCTTTTTCAATGGTCGCTTGTTCATATCAGGCGCTTTAGGAAAGCCATGTGATTGGCGAAGCTGCTTACGTACTTTTGATAACAACATATCGCCATAAGCAGCAGATAAATCATCCACTTTAATTCGCGTCACATCTAAACGCCCACCGGCACTTCCCGACATCAGCAGAGGAACTTGCTTGTCTCTGCTATAACAAGCCAGCGCCATTTTGGCATACGTTGAATCGGTGCAGTCCAGCATCACATCACAAGCAAAGTCTAAGACTTCATTGATATTATCCGTAGTGACAAAATCTTCAATTTCATGCACGTTGCACTGCGGGTTAATTAATCGTATCCGTTCATGCATTGCCGTCACTTTAGCTTTGCCAAAATGCCCATCAACGGCATGAATTTGGCGGTTCACATTGGACTCAGCAATATTATCTAAATCTATCAGCGTAATCTCACCCACTGCATTCCGTGCTAACGCTTCCGCAGCCCAAGAACCGACGCCGCCAATCCCAATCACAACCGCATGCGCAGCTTGTAGTTTTGTTAAACCTTTATCACCGTACAGGCGAGAAACACCGCCAAACCGGCGATTAAAATCCATTTCATCACTCATTAGCTATCGATACTCATTATTTTTTACGGTGTTGCTCTATCATGTCATATGCTAATTGGATTTCTTTTGCCTTTTCTGTCGCGACGGCAATCATATCTTCTGGTAAACCTTGCCCGATCAGCTTGTCTGGATGATATTGACTCATTAGTTTTCGATAAGCCCGCTTAATTTCTTGATCGGTATTCTCTTCGCTAACACCTAGCGCCTTGTATGCATCAGCTAGCTTGGTACTTGACTGTGGCTGACCTGAAGCAAAATGCATCTGATTTAAAATCATCTCCAGCATTTGCTGGAATGTCGCCTGGCTATAGCCTAACCGTGAGGCAATATCTTCTAATAACACTTGTTCGACATGATCTAACTTGCCATCTGCTAGTGCCATCACGACCAAGTAAGTCAGCAATACCTGCCTGAGATTCAGCGTCTGTCCGCAGACGGCCATAAACTGATTCAACGTTTCTGTAATATCAAAATCAGCGGCAGCCCCCTGCTTAAACTGCGCAATCGCTTGTTCTCGATGCTCAGTTGTCAGCTGCATTTCTTTAATCACTTGTTCAGCATGCTGAATTTCATCTTTTGTAATGA
The DNA here is from genome assembly GCA_006844635.1 of Methylophilaceae bacterium. Taxonomy (GTDB): domain Bacteria; phylum Pseudomonadota; class Gammaproteobacteria; order Burkholderiales; family Methylophilaceae. The sequence continues at coordinate 2,209 of SPJO01000111.1, forward strand.
CGCCATCGGCTTTTGCTAGCTTACCCATGAGCAGAAAAACGGTTTTGTGAAACACTTCACGCCGTTGACCCGCACTCATTGGATTAACACCGCCGACGCCGTAGTCTCTAGCTCTATCGATACTGCCGCCGATAAAATAGCCGAAAACGGCACCGAAAAAACCAAAATAAAAATAACCAGCAATGCTGAGAATGATTTTAAACACTTAATAACCTTAATTAATTAGTCGTCAGAATGTGACTAGCGTTATTTAATTTACTATAGCCTACACTTCTAATACCACAAATGCTGCAGCCAAGTTCTTTTCGTCACTAATCGTGAGATGCATTTGAGTAATATTCTTCGTTGTTAGAAAGTCTTGCAGCTCCTCCGCTAATACGAGCAAGGGCTTACCTAATTCATCGTGCGTCACAGCTATATTTTGAAAAGTGGCGGGCTCACGCAAGCCCGTCCCTAGTGCTTTTGAAAAAGCTTCTTTCGCTGCAAAGCGCTTGGCTAGGAATCTGGATTTAATCTGTGAATCTAGATAGCTAGCCATTTCACTTTCGGCCAAGATGCGTTTGGCGAAATCATCTCCAAATTTTTCGATGGATGAATCAATCCGATTCACTTCAACAATATCAGTACCAATGCCGTAAATCATTTTGCGGTTGCTTCACGAATTAATGCTTTCATTTCACGCACTGCATTGTCTAAGCCGACAAACAAAGCATGCGCGACAATCGCGTGACCAATATTGAGTTCTTCAATCCCATCGAGTGCAGCGATCTTATTGACATTGTGGTTGTTTAGCCCGTGACCAGCATTGACGACCAAGCCTAAACTGAGTGCATGTTTTAGTGCTTTTTCTACCCGCGCCAATTCGACCGCTTGCACCGCGTCATCTTCAGCGTCGGCATAGGTCCCTGTGTGCAACTCAATCACAGGTGCTCCTGCTTTATGTGCAGCATCAATCTGCTCAATATCAGGCGCAATAAATAATGAAACACGAATCCCTGCATCACTGAGCTTTTTAGTCGCTGCTGCTACTTTATCAAAATGCACCAGCACATCTAAGCCACCTTCTGTCGTCCGTTCTTCTCGTCTCTCAGGCACCAAACAAACATCTTGCGGCGCCACGTCTAATGCAATTGCGATCATTTCATCCGTCACAGCGCACTCTAGATTCATTTTCGTTTGTAGCAACGGGCGCAATGCATAAATATCCGCATCCTGCATATGCCGACGATCTTCGCGCAAATGCAAGGTAATGCTATCTGCGCCAGACTGCTCTGCTCTTAATGCGGCTTGTATGACGCTAGGGTATTTTGTACCGCGTGCTTCACGCAATGTAGCGACATGGTCAATATTAACGCCGAGTTTCTTCATACTAAAAACCTTGTAAATCAATTAAAAGTTGTCTGGTATGTAATGGTTTATCACCCAGATAGTGTTGCAATAAATAGCGCATCAGTTGCTTGCTTTGCTGTTTGGTTTCAGCGCTATCGTAATCGTCTTTTGCCATATCAAGCAAGGTTTGCCCGCTAACAAGCACACCATTTTTAGTTGCGTTGATATCACAGGCGCCATATTCTGCTTCATAACGATAGTCGCGTTCTGAATCGATAGGCGCATCATTCTCATCCATCCCAAGCGGCACAGCATACCCCATTTCTTGCAGCAACCTTAATTCAAAACGGCGGAGATGAATCGCTAAATCAACACCTTTTGCAATCACTTTCAATGTCGCTTGATAGTAATCAAACAGCTGTTCATGTGCATCTTCTCTTGGCAATAAGCGCAATAGCAATTCGTTCAAATAGAAACCACACATCAATGCCTCGCCTTGCAATAGAACCAAGCCATCTGCCCAATCTAAACTATGTAAAGTTTTGAGTTCGTTCTTGCCTGACCACGTAGCAGAGAGCATTTGAAAAGATTGTAGCTGCCCTCGCATGGCGGACCGTGGCCGCCTCGCGCCTTTTGCTAGTGTTGCAACACGTCCATGTGCTTTGGTAAACAACTCAGCAACTAAGCTTGTTTCTTTGAACGCGTAAGTGTGCAACACATAGGCTGCTTGATTATGCTGTCGGTGCGATGGTGCGCCTGCCATTCAAGTTTAATATCCCAAACTTTTAAGCGCCCTTGCGTTATCTGCCCAGCCGCCTTTTACTTTAACCCAAGTTTCTAAAAATACTTTGCCGCCAAATAGCTTCTCCATGTCTTGCCTTGCTTCAGTCGATATTTGCTTTAGCTTAACGCCGCCTTTACCAATTAACATTGGTTTTTGGCTTTCTTTATCGACAATGATTGCAGCAGAGATACGGCGAAGTTTTTTATCCATTTCGAACTGTTCTATTTCGACCGCTATCGAATAAGGAATCTCGTCACCAAGCAACCTAAATATCTTTTCGCGAATCATTTCTGCGGCTAAGAAACGCTCATTTTTATCAGTCAACTCATCTTCATCATAAATTGCTTCTTGCTCTGGCAGATGTGCACGAGCGGCTTCCAGCAAGTCATCTAAATGCAGGCTCTTTTTCGCGCTGACTGGCACAATACTGACAAAAGGATGTAGTAGGTCAAAATCCTGAATCAATGGTAATAAGTTATTTTTATCTCCCATTAAATCGGCTTTGTTGACGACTAAAATCACTGGTTTATCTTTAGGCAGCAATTGCAGCACTCTCTCGTCAGCTTCTCCGAGCTTCATCGGCTCGATGACGAACAGCACAACATCGACCTCTGTCAAAACTTGTGTCACAGTTCGATTGAGCGACTTATTGAGTGCATTGAGATGCTTTTGTTGGAAGCCTGGTGTATCGACAAACAAATACTGCGTGTCTTCCGTAGTATGAATGCCGAGCAAGCGATGTCTCGTTGTTTGTGCTTTCCGCGAGGTAATCGCCAACTTAAGGCCTAATATATGGTTCAGCAGCGTTGACTTACCAACATTCGGCCTACCAACAATTGCCACTGTGCCACATCTAAAATTTGTCGTCATTAATCGTTATTCTCTATGTTGAAATTGCTTCTAAAGCCAGTTCTGCAGCTTGTTGCTCCGCATTACGGCGACTCGTGCCTTCACCTTGTGTTTCTATATTCAGCTTTTGAATGGTGCAGTTCACTGTAAATGTTTGTGCGTGTGCCTCACCCTCAATTGAAACAACTTCATACTTCGCCAAATCAATTTTCTTGGACTGCAAATATTCTTGCAGCTTTGATTTCGCATCTTTATCAATAACCTTAGGGTCAATCTTATCCAGCTTTTCGGTGTACAGTTTCAGCACCAGCGCTTCCGCTGCAGAAAAACCACCCTCTAAATACGTGGCGCCAATGATAGCTTCAAGCGCATCTGACAGGATAGAGGGCCGACGCCAACCTGCACTTTTAAGCTCACCTTCGCCAAGGTTTAATAGCTCACCAAGTTTCAGTGTTTGTGCAATTTCAAATAAGGTTGCTTCTTTAACGAGTTGCGCGCGCAAACGGCTCAAATCCCCTTCGGGCAACTTTGGGAACCGATCAAACAATTGATGCGCAACGATAAAATTCAGCACACCATCGCCCAGAAATTCTAAGCGTTCATTGTTATTATTGCTATAACTCCGATGTGTGAGCGCTTGTGACAACAATGCTGGCTTATTAAACTGATAGCCCAGCGTTTTTTGCAACCTCTCGACGGTCATCTAATCCGCGGTCGAAGCTTTAAAATCCATCAAAGCACTCAAGTTTAATGCTAATGGTCTAACCACCTCATACTCAATGCTAACCACTTTCCGCCCACTCGGATCTTTAGAAATCACAACATCCTTACCATTCACAACGGTCACGTAATTAATGTCAGCGCGCTTATCGAAAGAAGTTCTTATCTCTTGCTTAGTCATGCTATTGAAGTTAGGATCATCACCAATGGCTTTAATGGTTTTTTTTACGCTTGAAAATTCCATATAATCAGGCACGATTTTCATTGCGACCAACAGCAATGACAACGCAATCGCCGCCACAATAATAAAGCCTAAAAATGTCATGCCCTTTTGTTTTTTCAACATGTTATCTCCTTCAATTAGTGGATTGCGTTACCAATCCGTGAGAACTCATCAAAGTTAAACCAGATAAAAAATGCTTTGCCTACTAAATTCTGGTCTGGGACAAACCCCCATACGCGGCCATCCGAACTATTATCTCGGTTGTCGCCCATCGCAAAATAGCTGCCTTCAGGAACAGTGATCGTTTCACCATTCAAGAATCGATCGCCAATACTATTTGGTTCATACCGATTGGGCACGTCATGCACTAAAATATCATGCGCAATATCACCTAGCTGCTCAGTTAAGTGTTGGACAGAAATTACACCATCACCCATTGGCTTCGCATTGGCACTATTCTCAACCGCTAACAACTGACCATTCACGGTCAAGCGCTTATTTTGATATTGAATCTGGTCACCGGGCACACCAATAATCCGTTTAATATAATCGATTTTAGGGTTGGGTGGAAAGTGAAAAACCGCGACATCACCACGATCTGGCTGACCAACGTCAAGAAAGACTGTATTTAATACAGGCCAGCGTAAACCATAAGTGTACTTATTCACAAGAATATAATCGCCCGCTAGCAATGTTGGCATCATCGAACCTGATGGAATTTTGAAGGGCTCGGCGATAAACGAACGAATAATAAACACCACCAAAATCACAGGGAAAAAGCTTTTTGCATACTCTACCGCAGTTGGTTCTGTGGCATCTTTTGCACGTTTTTTCTGGAAGAATAAATAATCAATCAACCAAATAATACCAGTCAGCAAAAGAATCAGGAGCATAAACATTGGAAAACCAATGACGCCGTTATAGACCCCAATCAGCCCCAATAGAATTAAGCCAAAAAATAAAAACTCCATTACTTATCCTCTACTTTTAAAATCGCTAAGAAGGCTTCTTGTGGAATTTCCACATTACCAACTTGCTTCATCCGCTTCTTACCTGCTTTTTGTTTTTCTAACAACTTACGCTTACGCGACACATCACCACCATAACATTTAGCCAGCACATTTTTACGCATCGCTTTGACCGTTTCTCGCGCAATAATGTTCGCGCCAATTGCTGCTTGAATCGCAATATCAAACATTTGACGCGGAATTAATTCGCGCATTTTCGCCGCAACTTCTCGACCACGATGCACACTGTTTGCACGATGTGCAATCATACTCAGCGAGTCAACACGCTCACCGTTCACCATAATATCAAGTTTTACTAAATCTGCCGCACGAAATTCTAAAAACTCATAATCCATGGATGCATAACCACGCGAAACTGATTTCAAACGATCAAAAAAGTCTAAAACCACTTCATTTAAAGGCATTTCATAACTCAGCATGACCTGCCTGCCCATATATTGCATATTTTTCTGAATACCGCGTTTATTGTTACATAAGGTCATGACTGGCCCCACATAATCTTGCGGCATTAACAGGTTGATGTTAATAATCGGTTCGCGCACCTCTTCAATCATAGAGGGCTCTGGCAGTTTTGATGGGTTCTCTATTTGCACCACTTCACCCGATTTCAGCAACAACTCGTAAATCACAGTCGGTGCTGTCGTGATTAAATCCATATCGTACTCACGTTCTAAACGCTCTTGTACAATCTCCATATGCAGCAAACCTAAGAAGCCACAACGGAAGCCAAAACCTAAGGCTGATGAGTTTTCTGGCTCGAATAGCAAGCTTGCATCATTCAAGCTAAGTTTCTCCAACGCAGTTCTTAACGCTTCAAACTGGTTTGATTCAACAGGATATAGTCCGGCAAAGACCTGCGGCTTCACATCTTGAAAGCCGTCTAAAGGCGTAGCCGCTGGGTTATCAACCAAGGTAATCGTGTCGCCGACTTTTGCTGCTGCCAACTCTTTAATACCTGCAATCAAAAAGCCTACTTCACCGGCTTTCAATGAAGTTTTCTCTAAAGACTTAGGGGTAAATACACCCACTTGCTCACACAAATGCTGCGAGCCCGTTGCCATCATCTTGAATTTATCTTTACGTTTAAGCTCGCCATCAATAATTCGCACCAGCATCACAACACCAACGTAATTATCAAACCAAGCATCAATCACCAATGCCTTAAGCGGTGCATTGAGGTCACCAGTTGGTGCTGGCACTTTTGCAATAACCGCCTCCAACACATCTTTCACGCCCACACCAGTTTTTGCTGAGCAATGAATAGCATCACTGGCATCGACACCAATCACATCTTCGATCTCTTGCATCACCCGTTCAGGCTCTGCCGAAGGTAAATCAATTTTATTCAGCACAGCCGTCACTTCAACACCTAAGTCAATCGCGGTATAGCAGTTCGCTACACTCTGTGCCTCGACGCCCTGACTCGCATCAACGACCAGCAAAGCGCCTTCACAAGCAGAGAGAGAGCGACTGACTTCATAACTAAAATCAACATGGCCCGGTGTATCAATTAAGTTCAGTTGATAGACTTCACCATCATTCGCTTTATATTGCAGGGTTGCTGTTTGCGCTTTAATCGTAATGCCACGCTCACGCTCAATGTCCATGCTATCCAGCACTTGTGCTTCCATTTCTCGATCTTCTAAGCCACCACACTGATGTATCAAGCGGTCTGCGAGCGTCGATTTACCATGGTCAATATGAGCAATAATGGAAAAGTTACGGATGTTCTTCATGATCTTCTAATTTAGACAAACAAATAGAGCGCTAATAGCGCTCTTAACAATTGGCGTGATTTTACTACAAATGCTTGATTGGTTTGTAATTAATTGTTTTAGGGTGCGTTCCTGTGTTCAACAACTTTTAACACAACCCATTAATTTAAATAATCAAAACAATACGCTAGATGTTAAAATGTTGAGTGTATGTTGATGCATAGCGGCATCTACTAAGTAAGCTATTTTTTAACCCCTCACTGCAGCAAGCAAGAAATACACTTCATGAACCAATCAAACAAAAACATTAACCAAGAATGGGATGTTATTATCATTGGAACTGGCATGGGTGGTGCAACTGTCGGTTACAAACTAGCACAAGCAGGCTTTCAGGTTCTTTTTGTTGAAAAAGGTGGAGACGTCCAAAGTAATGACGGCTGGACTGATGAGCAAAACCCTGAGAAACGCTTAGCTGATGGGTGGTGGCCCCAACCGTTTAGCCAGCAAAAACCTTCTGGAAAGTTTGACCGTTACCACATTGCTGTTGGTTGCGCGCGTGGAGGCTCATCTATTCATTATGGCGGATCATTAGAACGTTTTGAAGCAACCGACTTTGACACGCTCAACAGTCACGACCCATCACAAAAAGCATGGCCAGTTTCATTTGAAAGTTTTAAACCTTACTACCTAAAAGCAGAAACACTCTACGGCATTACGAACAGCATCAATGGAGATCGGCCGCCGCTTACAGAATGGGATCAGAACTTTCTTAGTGTAATGCAAGGAAACGGACTTAAACCAGAACGCTTAAATGTTGCAATTAAATACGACCAACAATGCACCGAGTGCATTGGAGAGGTTTGCCCACGAAAATGCAAAAGGGAGGCGAACACAAGCTGCTTAGAAAAAGCGATTGCGCTTCCAAATTGCGAAATTTTAGACCACTGTGATGTAACTAAGCTTGAAGCCAATGCATCACACATTCAACACATAGAGGCAAATCATCAAGGCAAAAGCATTCAGTTACGCGCTAAAAAAATAATCCTCAGCGCTGGCGCAATGAGTTCGCCAGTTATCTTACTTAAATCAGCCAACACTTATTGGCCTAATGGTCTAGCAAATAGCTCAGACCAAGTCGGCAGAAATTTAATGTTCCATGTGGGCGATATGTATGCAGTCTGGGCTAATAAAAAGTTAAGCCGAGAAGGCAAACAAAAAAAGTCTATTTCAATCCGAGACTTTTATGTCAAAGATGGATTGCGTCTTGGACATATTCAAAGTCTAGGGGTCGATGCAGGCCAAGGCCATATTACAATGTTTATCAAAGATATGTTGCGGCGATACGGCATCCATAATGAACTCGCGCTTAAGCTGATAGCAAAGATCCCAGCCACCATTGCTTCGTTAGTGCTGGGTAAAGCTACATTGTTCGGCATCAATATTGAAGATGACCCCAGCGCTGATAATCGCGTAGTGCTTAATGAAAACGAGCCTAACGGTGCTAGTTTCAGCTATCAAATTACTGAGGACATTCAGCAACGCGCGGACATCTTATATAAAGCATTCTCTAAGGGTGTAAAGCCATGGCGAAGCTTGCGTATCATGCCATCAATAGAAATTAACCATGGACATGCATGCGGAACTTGTAAGTTCGGCACCGACCCTAAAACGAGTGTGCTCGATGCAAATTGTAGAAGCCATGATATCGAGAACCTATATGTAGTTGATTCATCCTTTATGCCGAGAAGTGGCGCAGCAAACCCAAGCCTAACAATTGCAGCAAATGCGATAAGAGTAGCAGAAAGAATTGCCGATTCTCTGAGAACGTAATCATGATTAAGCAGTAAAAAGCCCGCATTGAGCATGCGGGCTTTTTTGTACAGCTTTTATTTCTTCACTTTAATTGGCACGTATAAAGTACTGTCTTCTCGCTGTACCAATATGGCAATCGTTTTGCCTGCTGGAACTGCGTTGATTTGCTTATTAAACTGATTAACACTTTGCGTTTCGCTGTTATTCAGCCCTAAAACAACATCGCCTCGACGAATGCCTGCTTCTGCAGCAACACCCTCACTATTCACCACCAGCAAACCATTTTTGCCATTCAGCTTTTTCTTTTGCTGTGCGGTTAACGCCTTCAACGTTAAACCAATTCGATTAGCGGCTGCTTTCGCCGGCGCTTTGGAATTTTGGCTAATTTGCACACCATCGGTTGGCATTTCACCTATACGGAAATGCAGCCTTTTTGCTTTACCTTTCCGTAACACCTCGACCGCCACCAACTTGTTCGGCTTAGTTGAACCGACAACACGTGGCAAATCACTAGAAGTTGTAATTGTTTTACCATCAAACTTGGTAATAACATCACCCGCTTCTAAACCACCTTTATCAGCTGGGCCATCCTTTTCAACGCCAGCAATCAATGCTCCTTTGGTATTTTTCATACCAAACGATTCAGCCAACTCTTTTGTTAACTCTTGAATCGCCACACCTAACCAACCACGTGATATTTTCCCTGTCTCTTTAAGCTGCTTAGTAATATCAATAGCCACGTCGATAGGAATACTAAATGACAAGCCGACTGAACCACCGCTGCGACTATAGATTTGTGAATTAACACCGACCACTTCTCCATTCAGATTAAACAGTGGCCCACCTGAGTTACCAGGGTTAATCGCAACATCTGTTTGAATAAATGGCACATAGTTTTCTTGCGGTAATGCACGGCCTTTCGCACTCACAATTCCTGCGGTCATGGTGCTCTCTAAACCAAATGGAGAACCAATTGCAGCCACCCACTCACCTACCTTCAATTTGGAAGGGTCGCCAATTTTAACCTTAGGTAAGTTACTCGCTTCAATTTTGAGTAGCGCAACATCTGTACGCTTATCCGCGCCAATAATCTTCGCTTTAAACTCACGCTTATCAGATAGTTTCACTAGCACTTCATCTGCCGCATTCACAACATGCGCATTTGTCAAAATATAGCCGTCATGGCTAATGATAAAGCCTGAGCCTAATGATTGAGATTTGTATTCTTTACCTTGATTGGGCGCGCCAGGAATACCAGGGATGCCAAACCGCTTAAAGAACTCTTCAATATTCGGGTCGCCATGAAAGGGGCTACCACCACGACGCGTTACTTGCGTGATACTAATATTAACCACTGCTGGGCCTTGCTGTTCTGCAAGCACAGTGAAGTCAGGTAGGCTCGTAGCGTATGCATGTGCTCCCTGCGAAAAAGTGAACGTTAATACAATGGCAATTGCGGATATCAATTTATTCAACATTAATTTACCTTTACTTTATTGAAATTTAATCGTTTTTTCTGTTGCTTCTACAGTATCTAGACGCAAAATTTTAGGCTGCTGACTTTGGTAATAAGTATGACCCGTTGCATGCCCTTTTACCCAGAAATAACCTAGCACCAAACCAATAGCAGCGCCTATCATGGCCGCCACATCTGAAGTGTGCAGTTGTGATACTAATATGGAGCCAATTAGCATGGTTACAAGAGGTACGATATATAAAAGCAATGCACTTTTCATCACAGCGACCTCGTCAATGCCAACGATAACACTTTGTCCAACAGTAGCATTAATCGTATTTTGCGCCTTAAAGCTAGTCGCTTTATGTGCAAATATTTTGCCCCAAATAGAGTTACCACAACCACGCGTTTGACCACAAAGGCCACACGCTGTTTTGCGTACGACCTCTATCGTGGCAAGTGGTTGCTTATTTGAGTTAGCCTCAACAGCTAAAATAATTGCGGATTGCTCTATCATGTTAATGACTTAGTGGGTATTTTTATGAAAAGGTTTACTTTTTAAGACTAACGGCTTTTGCGATGGTTTGCACCGTCATTTCTGGCACTTCGCCTACCACAATCACTTGGTGACCTTCGATGACATTGGCACACATATTGGTCGACCCCATCAACATATGTCCTTTTTTAGGCCGCTGCCCTTTTGCTAGCGGCTCAATAAAAACAGAAACTGAAGCGATACCATCTGAAAACACCATTTGATCAACCATGGTATTTTTACCACGCACATGCCGTTGGATATGATTGATTTTTTGATAGCCTGCCGGTAAATTTGTCACTTGCCAGTTATTATCAACTTCAGTCACAGGGCCGTTTTTCTCTGTGACATATTGCTTGCTAATATCAATTTTTGGCTCAAACCAGTTGGGGTTCTGAGAATTCAACATGCTGATTTTATTAAAATAAATCTGCTCCAAGGTGTTATTTCCTTCGTTCAACAGAGTCATTTTCAGGATCAAACCAAACTTAACATCTGTCCACACCTTATAACGATAGCGGTAGGCATCAACAGGCATTAACTCGACAATTTGTGCCTCACGATTGGCCACAAATTCTGTCCCTGCCAACTCCGCACTATAGTTTGCTTTAATGATACTTAAATCTGTTGGCAACATCGCTGGGAAAAGGTTTTTACCGCGACGTTTTTTAATAATGACATTTTTATTGGTTGGCTGAAAAATAACAATATCATTGCCTTTGCTATAGACTTCACGTTGGTTAGCATCCAAAACAACGTTTCGTGCCACTTCACGGCCTCCATGATTCATGTGTGTAATCTCAACGGTTCGCGACTGCTCCCCATTCACATAAATAAATTGACCTTCATAGTTTAACTCGCGTGCCGCATAGGCAGACTTTTCAAGCACTTGCCATGCATCTAGTGTTTGCTGGGTTTCTGAAGTGTCATCAGCTGCTAATACACAGTAGCTCGTTGCGAACAGCACGAGCGCCAAGCCAAGCCGAAACATTATTGCTGGGGCTCCGTGAAGCTCGCTGACTGGATATAATAAGATGAACCGCTTGGTGCTAAAGATTGGTGTGCTTGTAAATACTCAATTGGTAAACTTTTGGCAATTTCTACAGGTGCTAATTCTTCCTGACCGCCCAGCTCTAGCTCAAATACCATCAGACCTACAAACATGACAGCCGCTACGGATGCCGCAACAGACCAGAACACTGGCGTTTTCATCGTCCGTTTACTAGCTGGAGTGCTCTGCGCTTGCTTATTAATGGCTAACACTGTCGGCTCTGCTTCTAAGGCTTGCAATACTTTTTCGCTAAAATCTGGTTGCATCTCAGCATCGCCACGAATAGCATCACCAATCAAGTGATAATGCTTCCATGCATCTTTCACCTTCTCATTTGACTTCATCGCTGTGATGACGTGTTCAGAATCGTCAATCTCAACTTCGCCGTCAATTAATGCGGACAATTGTTTTTTCATACCATACCTCTAAAGCATTAAACCATTAAAAAAAAGTCAACCCAATCAAACCTTACCAGCGCTTATGGTCTGGGGTATCTAATAAAGGGCGTAACTTACCAGCAATTGTTTCACGCGCCCTAAATATTCTCGAACGCACAGTGCCAATCGGGCACTGCATAATCGTTGCTATCTCTTCGTAACTCAAACCCTCCAATTCACGCAAGGTAATTGCCGTGCGTAAATCATCGGGCAAACCTGCAACGGCGTCATTGACCGTTTGTGCAATTTGCTTGGTTGCCATCGCCGTTTCAGGCGTTTCCATTGAGCGCATTTCATCGCCGCCCTCAAAGTTCTCTACGTCTTCAATCTCAACATCTTGAATCACTTGCGGCTTCCGCCCAAGTGAAACTAAGTAGTTCTTCGCAGTATTAATACCAATCCGATATAGCCATGTATAAAAGGCACTATCGCCTCTGAAGTTATGCAAAGCACGATACGCTTTAATAAACGACTCTTGCACGACATCTTCCACTTCGGTCTGATCACGCATCATACGACTTAACAAACGACCTAGTTTACGATGGTACTTTTCCACCAGCAAACCAAAGGCTTTTTTATCGCCAGCCTGCGCACGCTCAACCAACACCTGATCAAGCTGCCGGTTCTCATTTACTGGCATATCATTTGGCTTACTCGCCATCTGCCGTCCTTGTTCATCTGTTTTTTTCATTTTAACATCGCTAGTATACGATGTAAGTGATGATTCAACGAAACCAGAACGTGATAATTGCTCTATATTTTTTGTTTGTAGCATGCCCTCTCCTAGCCATATCTCAACATAATCGGCTTTATACTTTGCTAGCCTAACTATCAAGACACAGTTAAACTACGATAAGTTCATTCATTCTTAAGATTTATGCCACAACATTTTGACACGCTCATCATCGGCAGCGGCTTAGCGGGTTTAACGCTCGCACTACAAATCGCTGACCAAAAAAAAGTATGTATTGTTAGCAAGCGTAAAATGAATAATAGTGCTAGCAGCTGGGCGCAAGGCGGCATCGCAACTGTGTTGAACAGTGAGGACACCATCGATGCGCATGTGGCTGATACGCTCGATGCAGGCGCTGGTTTATGCGATGCTGAGATTACCCGCATGGTCGCTGAACATGGCCGAGAAGCCATTGAATGGCTGATTAACTTAGGTGTTGAGTTCACCCGTGAAGAAAACAGTGAAACGGGATACCACCTCACCCGAGAAGGTGGCCATAGTCACCGCCGTATCGTCCATGTCGCTGATGCCACAGGGCGTGCCGTTCAAAAAACGCTTGCTCAGAAGATTCGTGAGCATGCCAATATTACTTTATTAGAAGATCACATTGCGGTTGACCTTATTACAAGCAAAAAGCTAAAAAAGTCATCTAAAAATAGCTGCTTAGGTGCGTACGTACTTAACAATGATACAGGGAAAGTCGTCACAATTGCCGCGCAACAAACTGCTTTGGCGACGGGTGGCGCTGGTAAGGTGTATCTATACACAACCAACCCAGATGTCAGCACAGGTGATGGCATTGCCATGGCATGGCGCGCCGGTTGTCGCATCTCCAATATGGAGTTTATTCAGTTCCACCCGACGTGTTTGTATCACCCACACGCAAAATCATTCTTAATTACAGAAGCAGTACGCGGCGAAGGTGGCTTACTTAAACTGCCTGATGGCACGCGCTTTATGCCTGAACACGATGAACGTGCAGAGTTAGCACCGCGTGACATCGTGGCAAGAGCCATTGATTTTGAGATGAAAAAGCGCGGGCTGGAGTGCGTTTATTTAGACATTACACACCAGTCAGCTGACTTTATTAAAGAACATTTTCCAACCATCCATCAACGCTGTTTAGAGTTAGGAATTGATATCACGCAAGAACCAATCCCTGTTGTGCCGGCCGCACATTACACTTGCGGAGGCATCGTTACGGACAACCAAGGTCACACCGATATAGAAAACTTATACGCTATTGGCGAAACGGCCTGTACAGGCCTGCACGGTGCCAATAGGCTAGCCAGCAACTCATTATTAGAATGCATGGTTTTTGGACGCATTGCTGCGCAACAGATACTGGCGGCAAAACCGCAACCATCAATCACGCTACCTCACTGGGATGAAAGCCGTGTAACCGATGCGGACGAAGAAGTATTAATTACACACACTTGGAATGAGTTACGTCGTTTTATGTGGAACTATGTTGGTATCGTCAGAACAGATAAACGCTTAAGTCGGGCTTTGCATCGCATTCATATGTTACGTGATGAGGTGCATGAGTTTTATAGTAACTTTAAAATTAGCAATGATTTAATTGAGCTAAGAAATTTACTACAAGTAGCTGAACTGATTGTAAAAAGTGCAATGGAAAGGCGTGAGAGCCGTGGTTTGCACTATAGTAAAGACTGCCCAGAACTATTAGAGACAGCAGAAGCGACGATCCTAACCCCAGGCAAAAACTACAGCTTATTAGATAACAAACACGGACATTAACAAACCCGATATGCCCCGTTTTATCATTTATTTCCTTCTTGCACTCATCATCTTACTGGCGCTGAGCATCAGAGCCCATGCAACGGTTAACGTTGACTATGTTTATGATGGTGACACCGTCAAAATTATCGATGGCAAAGTGAGCTATAAACTACGAATTACACATATTGATGCACCAGAGCGCAATCAAACCTATGGTAAAAAATCACGTCGCGCACTCATCAAGCTTTGCTCGCATGCCAACGTTAAAGTACGCATTACTGGCTCAGATCGTTACAAACGAAAGCTAGGCAGTTTAGCGTGCAACGAAACCGATGTCGCCAGCTATATGCTAGAACATGGTCATGCCTGGTTTAATACCAAGTATTCATCCAACCAATTATTGGCGATAAAAGAACGCTCTGCACGTGAGAAAAAATTAGGCTTATGGCAAGAGAAAAAGCCGACGGCACCTTGGGTGTGGCGATACCTAAACAAAGCGCAACAAAAACGACAATAAGCTCTGCAAAAAACACATAAACCGATTAAAATTCTAATTCATCTACTCAACCTCGCTAGGAACCCATATGCAAATCGCAATGAATACTGTTGTCACCATGACTTATGAACTCAAAAACAGCAAAGGCCAATTACTAGAAGAAAGCAAAGAGCCTGTTGCATATTTACACGGCGGTTATGACAACATCTTCCCGAAAGTGGAAGAAGCCATGCATGGTAAAAATGTTGGTGATACCGTAGAGGTGTCATTAGACCCAGAAGATGCGTTTGGCGACTACGATGAAGAACTCGTGCAAATCGAACCAGAAAGTGCTTTCCCAGCCGAAAACCTGAAAGAAGGCATGCAGTTTGAAGGTGAAGACGCCTCAGGTGAAGTGGTGCTATATACCATTACCGATATTGCTGACGGCAAAGTCGTCGTCGATGGCAACCACCCATGGGCTGGCGAACGTTTATTGTTTATCGCAAAAATTACTGATGTGCGCAAAGCCAACACAGAAGAAGTCGACCACAAACATGTTCACGGCGCAGGTGGTCACCACCATTAAATTTTGGTATATTTTTTCTGCGACAATAAAAACCAATTTTAAAAGGGAGAGATAACAATGGAAAATCAACAATATGCAGGCTTTTGGATTCGAGCATTTGCATTAATCATAGACAATATCGTTTTTGGACTAGTGCTCACAATACCTTTCCTTATGCTCGGCGCTAGTGCAGACCCTGCTGCATTGGCCGAGGGCATCCCCACTTCTTTCGTCATGATATATGTGCTGCTAATCGTAGCCGTTTTAGCGCTATGGGTTAACAAAGGTGCGACACCTGGCAAAATGTTAACGAAAACTAAAATTGTAGATGCTACTACAGGTGACAATCTTTCATGGGGAAAAGCCATCTTACGTCTACTAGGCTACATCCCAAGCCAAATAGTATTTTTTCTTGGTTTTATCTGGGTAGCCTTTGATGCAAAGAAACAAGGATGGCATGACAAAATAGCTAACTCAGTCGTGATTAAAACCGATTAAACAAACTGCTGAGACGGTTACTTAAGCGCTAACAAAGGCCTACTATTACAGTAGGCCTTTTAGTTTATACAATAGCTCTAATGCTTGCTTTGGCGTTAAATCATCAGGCTGAACAGTCTCTATCGCACTAACCACTTCATGCGGCGGCGCTTCTTCTGGTAAGTCGCTGGCAGCAAACATATCAGGCTGATCTTGATTTTGTTGTAATTGATTATTCTCTAACTGGCTTAATTTTCTTTTTGCAGCAGTCAGCACCGGTTTTGGCATACCGGCCAACTGTGCCACTTGCACACCATAACTCTGATTAGCAGCGCCTTCTTCTACTTTATGTAAAAACACAATTCCCTTGCCATGCTCCGCGGCATCCAAATGCACATTCGCGGCTTGCTTATAGTCATCCACAATTCGGGTTAACTCAAAGTAATGCGTCGCAAACAAGGTTAATGACTTGTTTTTATCCAACAGCTGCTTGGCTACTGCCCATGCGAGGCTTAGGCCATCAAACGTACTGGTGCCACGTCCGATTTCATCCAACAATACCAAGCTTTTACCCGTCGCATTATGCAAGATATTCGCGGTTTCTGTCATCTCCACCATAAAGGTAGAGCGGCCACCAGCCAAATCATCAGAAGCACCAATTCTAGTAAATATGCGATCTATTTCGCCGATTTTAGCGACATTTGCCGGCACATAGCAACCACAATAAGCCAGCAGCACAATCAATGCTGTCTGTCGCATAAAGGTCGATTTACCGCCCATGTTCGGGCCAGTAATCAGCAATAATTGCCGATATGCATTTAAATCGACGTCATTAGATACAAACGGTTGCGCAATTTCTTCGACAACAGGATGCCTACCTGCCTCAATCACGACACTAGCGCCCTGTACAAACTGTGGTTGGGCATACTGTAGGCTTTCTGCCCGCTCGGCAAAGCAGCACAGCACATCCAAACTGGCCACTGCACCTGCATTCATTTGCAGACCTTCAATATGTGGCAGCAATTGATCCAACACAGTTTCGTAAAGCGCTTTTTCTCGCGCTAAAGCGCGCTCGTTAGCACTTAAGACTTTATCTTCAAACGCTTTTAGCTCTGGTGTAATAAAGCGTTCAACATTTTTAAGTGTTTGCCGGCGACGGTATTCAGTAGGCGCCTGCTCCGCTTGCGCACGGCTAATTTCAATATAAAAGCCATGCACATTGTTATATTCAACTTTTAGGTTGCTCAGCCCAGTGCGCTCTTTTTCACTCGTCTCATATGCAAGCAAAAAATCGCCATGGCCCGTCTGCAAAGCACGCAACTCATCCAGCTCCCCATCAAAGCCATCGGCAATCACACCACCTTCACGCAACACCACAGAAGGCTCTGGTTTAATCGCTTGTGTTAACAACGCCATCGCCTGCGCTGGCGCTTCCATGCTTGTCCTCAATGTTTGCAACAAATTGCTCTGTACGCCTTGAAGTACTGTTTGCAAGCTAGGCAACTGCTGTAAGCTATCTCTTAGTGCTGACAAATCTCTTGGTCGTGCTGACTTCAATGCTACACGGGCAACAATGCGCTCGATATCTGCCACCTGCCGCAACAAGTCATGTAACGACACTTGCTTCTCTGACTGCAAGATTTCTGCTACCGCCTCATGCCGCTGCTCAACCAAGGTATTGTCGCGCAATGGATGATGCAGCCAGTGACGCAATAGTCGCGCGCCCATGGCTGTTTTTGTGGTATTTAATAAAGAATATAAAGTGGGTGAGGGTTCACCACGTATTGTGGTGTCAATTTCCAAATTACGCCGCGTTGCCGCATCCAACTGAATATATTGGCTAGTTTGCTCAACGCGCAATGCCGTAATATGCGGCAAGCTGGTACGCTGTGTATGTTTTGCATACTCTAGCAACGCTCCCGCAGCGGCTACAGCGACGCTTAACTCAGCACAACCAAACCCATTTAAATCCGCCGTATTAAATTGCTTGGTTAATACACTGGTCGCTGTTTCAATATCAAACTGCCAAGCAGCCATCTGTTTTTTTGCTGCAGCATGCGTCTCGATCGCTGGATGCTGCATATCATCAGCACAAATAATCTCTGCTGGATTGATCCGTTCCAACTCTTGCGGCAAGTGCCCTTTTGCTACTTCACTTAACACAAAGTCACCTGACGCCAAATTTAAACTCGCTAAGCCGACCAACCCATCGCCAATACAAATGCTTAGCAAAACATTATCTTTTGTTTCATCCAATAAGGCTGCATCAGTAAGCGTACCTGGTGTCAAAATACGCGTAACAGCACGCTCGACAGGAACCTTACTGCCTTTTGGTGGCACTTCACCGACTTGCTCACAGATGGCAACAGCCTCACCCTGCTTCGCTAGTTTCGCCAGGTACTGCTCAGCAGCATGATAAGGTACACCCGCCATCTTAACCGGCTCGCCACTACTCTTACCACGGTGCGTCAGCGTAATACCTAATAAACGTGCCGCTTTTTCCGCATCTTCAAAAAACAACTCATAGAAGTCACCCATGCGAAAAAATAGCAGCATATCTGGATGCTGCGCTTTTAACGTCAAATATTGACGCATCATTGGGGTCTGTTTTTCGAGGTTCATATCAATGTGGGGCGTTAAATCAATTTCATTATTAGCCCGTCACTTTAGAGGAAAAAGACATGAGCGACAACAAGCTGCAAAACGTTTATATCGTCAACGCTGTTTAATTCTCATCGCTTATAGCAGACTTTTCAACACTATACCGTGTCAGAAAAAATTAAAAATACTTAAGAATCAACAATTTAACGACATTAACTATGCTTGGCATAGAACCTGCAACCTATTCATTAAGTTTTATTGAATGATAGGAAAGTACCATGCAAGAAAGTCCATTTGATGTTTATGCCGAGTTTTTATTAGAATGCAAAGAAGTCATGGGGTCCGTAGACTTCGAACGCTTAGATCAAGATAGTGAATACCGTTCAGATATCTGCCAGCGCATTGCTTCTAAAGTAGATAGTCGCTTGTTTTATAAGGCGGACTTAATCAACCGTAAATTAGAGATGGATGAAGACACAGAAGAAACAACCCATTAAGCCTATAACGGGTTGTTAAGTAAAACGTTTAAGCTGGTGTTCTCATCGCTTGTGTTAAATGCGGCTCTAGTACCTGTAACATTTGTGCGAATACTTTGGGGTTAGCGGCCACAATATTACCCGTTTGCAACCAACTTTCATTCCCTTCAAAATCACCAACAATTCCACCAGCTTCTTGCACCAGTAAAGCACCTGCTGCAATATCCCACGCGGACAAATTGAGCTCAAAAAAGCCATCAGAAAAACCAGCTGCCACATAGGCTAAATCTAACGCTGCTGACCCAGGACGTCGAATCCCCGTGGTGTTTTTAATCATGTCTTTCAACATGTCCATATAAGTATCTAAATATGAGAACTCACGGAATGGAAAACCGGTTGCAATTAATGCATCTTGCAACTTAAGCCGTTTACCCACACGAATTCTCGTGTCATTTAAAAATGCACCGCGGCCTTTTGTCGCCGTGAATAAGTCATTTTTGATTGGGTCATAAATAACCGCCTGCGTTAATACACCTTTTTCTTGTAGCGCAATAGAAACACAGTAGCTTGGGAAACCATGTAAGAAGTTAGTGGTACCATCTAATGGATCAATAATCCAAATGTGGTCAGCTTCTTTATTACTCTCGCCACTCTCTTCACCCAAGAAACCATGATCGGGGTAAGCATCTTTCAATGTATCAATAATGGCTTGTTCTGCCGCTTGGTCAACTTCACTAACGAAGTCATTAAATGATTTGTTTTGAATCGTGAGTTTGCCTAAATCGCGAGAAGCAAAATTGATAATGTCGCCAGCTTGGCGCGCTGCCTTAACGGCATTGATTAACATCGGGTGCATAAGAGGATTTTCATTGAGAACTGTTAAAATAGCATTTTAACACTGAAGCATCCTTTATTAAATTAAAGCTGCATGACAGTTAGATAACACATAAGCAACCAAATTGAACACAACTGAAATCACCCCAAATACATTATTTAGCAATATCCGCGTCGTGCTCTGCCGAACCAGTCATCCAGGCAATATCGGTTCTACAGCTCGCGCCATGAAAACCATGGGGTTAAGTCGCCTTCACCTCGTCAAACCTAGGCACTTTCCTGACGCACATGCGAAAGCGCTAGCCGTTAATGCATCTGATGTGCTCGACACTGCTATCGTCACTGACTCGCTAGAAGAGGCGATTGCTGATTGTAACTTTGTGATCGGCGTGTCAGGAAAAAAGCGCTCGCTATCGCAAGAAGTGTTTACTGTCCGCGAAGCAGCGGCACAAGCAAAATCACATGCACAAAGCCAACAAGTCGCATTAGTATTCGGCAATGAAACCAGCGGCTTTAGTAGCGCAGAAGCCGACCTCTTTCACGCACTAGCGACAATCCCAGCCAACACGGAGTACAACTCTCTAAACTTGTCTCAAGCGGTACAAATCATGTGCTATGAATGCCGCATGGCCATCACTGATGGCGAATTGCACTTTGAAAATAACCCAACAGAATTAGCGACACAGCATGAACTAGAACATTTTTATGCGCATTTGAAAGAAGTGCTAACTCATATCGGCTACCTAAACCCCAAAGCGCCCAAGAAGTTATTTGAACGTATCCGCCGCATGTATGCCAGAACACGTTTAGAGAAAGAAGAAGTACATTTACTACGTGGCATTCTGACACTCAGCATCACACCGAAAAAACATAGACAAAACAAACAAAAAGACGGTTAACTTGCCGCCTCTTCAACAGCTTCTGGGCTCACAGCACCGGGTGCTTCAGTTTCTGGTGAATCTGCCGCCTGCGATGTTACTTTTTGAGTATCTAAAGTGAGTTCAATTTTGATTGCTTGATCTCCCTCTTTCACCTCGGCTTTATCCAATAAACTTAAGCGCTCTTCTGTAATTCCATTGCTTAGCAGTGCATCGCGAATAGCCTGCCCTCTTGCTGCAGCAAGCGCTTTCAAATCATCTTCAGTCACTTCAATACTCGCAATCAAAGCAGTCTGTGCTTTTTCATAATGGCCTTCTTCCGGCTCTTCAAATTTAGAGACCATGCGCTTAAACAAGCCCTTTTTAGTTAGTTTATTATGTAGGCTATCAACTGCATCTTGCGCATTTTCATTCGCTAAATCTACTGGCCCTGGCTTTTGCCCTTCGGCTAACTCAAGGCCCATTTCTGCTGCCACTTGCTGGCGGTAAGTGCTTTCTTTAATCGCTTGTGTATCGAGTTCAGTGTTATAGCTAGGCACAATGCCTAAGGACAGCCCTTTTCGTTTAGATAGCGCTGTACTAACCTGCAATAACTTTTCCATTTCTGGCGGCGAAACTTCACTCACCCCAGCCTCAAACGCAATGCCATCAAACTCCTCCGCACCATTACCAAAAATTTTGCCCAATGCTCTAAATGGTGCTGTCACAATTTTAGTCAGCACATTCCTGAAAGCTTTCCAAACAATGCTGCCATAACTAAATTCCGGATCATCAAGACTACCCGAGATCGGCAAATCCAAATCAATCACACCATCACTATCTTCTAAAATTGCAATCGCTAAATCCAATGGTAAATCAGCGGCTTCATCACTCTCCACTCTCTCACCAAGCTTGAGTTTATTGACAACAAATTTATTTTCGCCAAGCAACTGCTGTTGTTTGATTTTATAACCCAAGTCCACAGACAGTTTGCCGGAATCAATACGTCTGCCTGCAAACTTGCCAGAGTAAGGTGTGAGCTTACTCATATCAAGGTTAGTAAAAGCTAGCGTAATATCCGTAAAATCTGTTGCTTGGAATGGCTGTAAGGTACCCCTTATCCGTGCACTCCCATATTCATCAACCTTACCATCCAATTCAACTTGCGCGACTTTATCTACCTGTGTCGCCAAGCCATTCACTACTCCATTCAATGAATGAATATTCGTACCAAAAGGGGTGATTAAAGATAAATCTGCAAATTCTAGCTTCGCATCTTGTAGCAACACACGATCTACCGTCACAGGAAATGTTTCTTTGCTGTTATCAGCAGGTGAAGCTGTCACAACAGCTTTCACTGGTTTTTCAACGGTTTCAATTGCTTTGGGTGCTTGTACTGGTTGAATCAACGAACCGGACTGAACAGCACCGGCACCTGCCTTAACCTCTTTCACTGCACTTTCAGCATATGAAACAGGCTCAGTCACTGGCGCTGTCTGCTCACTACGTAAAATTCGCTGCACGTTCATACTTTTATCAGCATTGATAATAAACTTGCCCGAAGGCTGGACGAGCGTTAACGTCTTCATATGCAGCTTATCTGGGCCCAATACAAACTGCATGCCTTCACCCTTCATCGCATCCCAACTTAAAAATGGCGCATCATCTTCTTCCTCAAGTAGCGCCAATTTTTTCACATTAAAGCCACCATTAAAATTAAGCGCCAATTGTTTTTGTTGCTTCACCCGTAGCTTTCCTGATACGCCCAGCGAACCACTGTTTAATTTCAACAATGCAAACTGATTAACATAGGGTGCGAATGGTTTTAGAGACAAACCAGTTAGACGCAAACCTAAATCTGTTTTAAACGGTGCCGGCCAGAGTTTACCTTTGGTACTAAACCGCCCACCTTGTTTAATTTGAAAAGCGGCCTTAACTGGCAAAGGCTTTGTCATATCCAGAGAAGCATCTTGTACTTCAATATTCCCTTTGACAATATCCATCACAACGGGAGTCGGCGCACTAGCATCTTCAATATGTACGTTAGCGCCTTCCAGTGCAATCTTGTTCAAAGCGAGCATCCAAGGAGCGCTTGCTTCTTTGTTCGCTTCATTATCATTGACTTCTGCTGGCTTCTTAGCCGCTACAGTCGTCTTGCTTGCTTTAGTTGGCGGCGCCTTAAATAAGTCTTGCCAATTGGTTGACTGATCAGCGCGCTTGATTACCGATGTTTTCAATCCCGAGAATAAAACTGATGCCACATTCACTTGCTGTGTATCTAAAGCGACAACACCCTCCGCCATGGTTGCTTTGTCGAGTGTCGCAATCGGTTTATCTGTTGCATCAGCTTTGCTTAAACGCACTGCCGACACAACGACTTCTTGAATATTCGCTTGGTTCTCAGCCAAGTCAAAACTCACCGCATTCACATCAACAGTTGGTACCGCAACCGCCAGCTGCTGCCCTTGCTTCACTTGGATGTTAGCCAAATGTAGTCCTAAATCGCTAAATGTCAGTTGCGGCTTATCTGCCATCAACAGATCAAGTTGCGGCAACTTAGCATGACTTTCCTGCAAGTCAACCACTAGCGCCTCACCTTGTTGCAGTCCGAAATCCGCTAGTTTCAATTCAACATCGTTGACCTTTAATGTCGGCTGCTGTGTCTTCACAAAATCTAATGTCGCCGCATTCAAACCCACATGACTTAATGACAGCAAACCGCCATCAGCCATCTCTCCCGATACATCCTTTAACGACAATGCAATATTATTGAGCGCTACTGCTGCCTGCGCATTTGGCATTGAAAAATCGTAATTGAAACTTGTTTGCAAACTGCCATGATTAACTTGCACTGGCAGCTTAAGCCCTTCGACTAATTGCAGCATATCGGCAATTTGGATACCCTCCAAAGCCACCACCCCTTTAGAAGCAACAGGATTAACCCCCATATCCCCCTTCCACTTCAAGGTACCTCCATCCTCAGCAAATGCAGCTGAAATCAAATAGTCTCCACGGTCTTTGGGTAAGGTAGAAAAACCCTTCAACTGGAACCCCAACGGAGTCAGCGTCGTACTAATTGGATCAGGACGGCTATCATCGGCATAATGCATCTTGCCTTGGCTCACTTGAATATGTCCAATGATTAACCTTGGGATTGTGTTGTTGTCACTTGGCGGCGAAGGGTTCTCGTTCAGCTTATTTAATAAACCATCCCAATTCATTTCACCGCTTGGCGCTATGGTCAAATTAACGTTCGGCTCTACCAGCCCTATCTGTTTAAACTTCCAAGCCAAGTCAAACATGCCGCTCAACTCAAAATCGATCACCAATTTTTTAAAGCTCGCCAGCTGTTCACCCTGTTGGTTCGCCAGTTGCAAGCCCTCAACAGTCGCTTTTAAGCGGAATGGATCAAAAGCCACTTGCTCCACGGTAGCAACGCTAGCAAACGACTCTTTTGCAGCCCAAGGGACTAATTTTTTAGCTAGCGGGTTTACGGCAAAATAACTAAATAGCAAATAAAATACAAACAACCCAGCCAACACTTTTGCTAGTAATAGCCAAGAGAGTTTCTTACAAAAGGCTTGCCATTTAGTTTTCAGTTTGCTCATCATTTGCATCGTATTATTATAGGCGTTTCATTATTCATTGATATTTATTTTACATCGCTTTACGCAATATCTTATAAGGCCGCACTTTCCCCGCCCGAACCATCAGAATACGCCTTCAAACTAGTCCACACAATCACCCTGGTAATATAAACCTAGTGTTTTAGTCAAGAATTGGATTTTATGGCATAATAGCGCCTTTATTTATGCCACAAAAAGCAACATGTTTGACCATCTAAAAGAAGACATCTCTATCGTGTTTGATCGCGACCCAGCGGCACGCACGCATTTTGAAGTGCTCACGACCTACCCAGGCGTGCATGCACTGATTATGCATCGCTTCAGCCATTGGTTATGGCGTGCTCGCCTACACTGGCTAGGTCGTTTTTTTTCACATATTGGTCGCTTCCTAACAGGCATTGAAATTCACCCTGGTGCAACCATTGGGCGCCGATTCTTTATCGACCATGGTATGGGAATCGTCATTGGCGAAACAGCCATCATTGGCGATGATTGCACAATCTACCATGGCGTCACCCTAGGCGGCACCTCCTGGAACAAGGGCAAACGCCATCCAACTTTAGAAGATGGCGTTGTCATTGGTGCTGGCGCAAAAGTACTTGGCCCAATCACCATTGGAAAAAATGCCAAAATTGGTTCTAACGCAGTCGTTGTAAAAGATGTGCCAGATGACGCAACGGCAGTGGGTATTCCTGCGCGCATTCTGGAAGAAGAAAAAGCGAAAGCGGCAGAAGCAAAAGCCAAGTTCAGCGCCTACGCGGTTAGCGATGATGAAAATGACCCGATTAACAAGGCATTGCAACCCTTATTAAATGAAATCACATCCTTAAAAGAACAAGTCGCTAGCCTTAGTGACGCCAAATCAGAAAAGAAAGTGGCTAGGGCATTTACGGTCAAAACAACCAAACGCAAGCCAAAAAAAGTGTCGACAGACTAAGCATTGAACTAAACCCCATAATAATTGACTAAAATACTAGGTTATTATAAAATAGCCTTCTAATTTAATGACCCTATAACAAGAGACTACTGAAAGATGAGACTAACCACAAAAGGCCGTTTTGCAGTCACTGCTATGCTAGACCTCGCATTAAATGAGGTGCATGTTGATGGCTCACAAAAACCCGTGACGCTAGCAGATATCAGCGAGCGCCAAGAGATCTCATTATCTTATCTCGAACAATTATTTAGCCGTTTACGCCGTCAAGGTTTAGTCAGCAGTGTGCGCGGACCTGGCGGTGGTTACAATTTAGCAAAAACACAAGCTGACATCTCAGTTTCAGCCATTATTGCAGCCGTCGATGAAGATATCGACGCCACACAATGTAGTGGTAAAGAGGACTGCCATGGCGCTGATGGTCGCTGTATGACCCATGAGCTATGGGCTTCACTGAACAAAAAGATTTTAGATCACCTATCGAGCGTGAGCATCGCCGACATGGTGGCCTCTCAGCAGAATAGAGAAGAAGGCAAAGTGGTATTCACATCGAACAGTGCTGCTTTAAATGACAACAATGAGGTCGCCATCAATGGCTAACGCTTATTTTGATCACAACAGCACCAGCGCACTCAAGCCACAAGTGCTTGAAGCGATGATGCCGTATATGACAAAGCAGCATGGCAACCCAGCGAGCCAGCATAGTTTTGGCCGTCATGCGCATGAAGCCATTGAGCAAGCACGCCATCAGGTAGCCAAAGCGGTGGGTGCACAAGCGAGCCAAGTGGTGTTTACCGCAAGCGGAACAGAAGCCAATAACTTTGCAATTACTGGCATTGCTAGCAACTTGAAACAAACGCAAATACTGACGAGCAGCATAGAACACCCTTGTGTAACGAATCCTGCAAAAGCCATGCAATGGCGTGGTTGGGAAGCAAAAAGCATTCAAGTGGATGACAGTGGCAATGTCGATTTAAGGGACTTGCAAACCTTGTTAGAAGCCCCCACTGATTTAGTATCAGTGATGATGGCGAATAATGAAACTGGCGCCATCCAAAACATTGGCCGCGTTGTCGAGTTAGCAACGAGAAAAAAAGCATTAGTCCATACAGATGCTGTACAAGCATTAGGTAAAATCAACGTCAATTTTAATGACTTGAATGTGCATGCAATGACCGTGTCCAGTCATAAGATTGGTGGACCGTTAGGTGCAGGTGCACTCGTCCTAAACAAACGAGTTGATATTCAACCATTGCTCTATGGCGGCGGTCAGGAAAGAGGCTTGCGCAGTGGTACGGAAAATATTGCCGCCATTGTTGGCTTTGGAACTGCGTGTGAACTAGCAAAACAAGGTTTAAAAGACTTTTCGTCACACACGCTGATGTTAAGGCAGTTGTTAGAGATAGGCTTGCAAAGAACAGATGCGATTATTTTTGGGCAACATGCGAATAGGCTACCCAACACAAGCTTTTTTGCCTTTAAGAACATTGATGGTGAAACATTAGTCACGGCTTTAGACAAATTGGGCTTTGCAGTTGCCAGCGGTTCTGCCTGCTCTAGCGCGAGTAGTGAGCCTAGCCATGTTTTATTGGCGATGGGTGTAGACCCTGATTTAGCGCGTGGCGCGATTCGTGTGAGCTTTAGTGCTGACAATACAAAAAAGCAAGTGGAAAAGTTTCTGCAAGCAATAAAGCAAGCAGTAAAAGATTTAAGACAATTAACATCGGTAGCTGCATAAGCTAGCGTGAAAACAGAAGGAAGTAAGAAACCAAATGGATAGAATGCCAATTTATTTAGATTACTCTGCGACGACACCTGTAGACCCACGTGTTGCAGAGAAAATGATTCCATACTTAACAGAATCGTATGGTAATCCTGCTTCGCGTAGCCACCCTTATGGCTGGACAGCAGAAAAAGCCGTTGAAAATGCGCGCGAAGAAGTGGCTAAATTGGTCAATGCCGACCCGCGTGAAATTGTTTGGACATCTGGTGCAACGGAATCTGACAACCTAGCGATTAAAGGCGCTGCAAACTTTTACAGTGGCAAAGGTAAACATATTATTACTGTGGCTACAGAACATAAAGCGGTGATTGACCCTGTGCGTGAATTAGAGCGCCAAGGCTTTACAGCGACTTTCCTTGAACCCAATGATGATGGCTTAGTCGATATTGAAACATTTAAAGCGGCGATTCAACCAGATACGGTATTGGCCTCAGTCATGTTGGTCAATAATGAAATTGGCGTGATTCAAGACATTGAAGCCATTGGCAATGTTTGTCGTGAAAACGGCATTATTTTTCATGTTGATGCTGCACAAGCAACTGGCAAGGTTGAAATCGACCTAGCGCATTTACCTGTCGATTTAATGAGCTTCTCAGCACACAAAACATACGGCCCGAAAGGCATCGGCGCATTATATGTTCGCCGTAAACCGCGTGTGCGTATCGAAGCACAAATGCATGGTGGTGGTCATGAACGCGGCATGCGCTCTGGCACATTAGCACCGCATCAAATTGTCGGCATGGGCGAAGCATTTCGAATCGCCCGTCTCGAAATGGCGGAAGAAAATGCACG
>SPJO01000117.1 GCA_006844635.1 Methylophilaceae bacterium
CAACCGCAGTCACTTGAGCTTGAGGGCGGTGTTTTGCAATCGCCAGTGCAATCGCACCAGTGCCTGTGCCAAGGTCGAGGACAGTGCCCGCCTGGGATGTTGCTATTTTTGCTAATGCAGCCTCAACCAGCGTTTCTGTATCGGGGCGTGGAATTAAGGTGTCAGGGGTGACTTTAAGTGACAGACCATAAAACTCACGCTCGCCTAAAATATAGGCAATCGGTTCGCCTCTGAGCCTGCGCTGCAATAAGGCTTGGAACACATGATAATCTTTGACATTAATTTCATCATCTGCATGCGCGATTAACCAAGCATGATTCACATTGAGCGTGTGTTGTAGAAGGATTTGCGCCTCTAAAGATGCTTCTTCGTTATTGAGTTGTTTAATCGCCGAGATGAGTAAGGCTCTAACTTTCAAGGCTTACTCTTCCCCCATGCTCGCTAACAAGTCAGCTTGATGTTCAGTGGATAGTGGGTTAATTAACTCATCCAAATCACCTTCGGTAATCGCATCAATTTTATATAGCGTTAAATTAATGCGGTGATCGGTAATACGGCCCTGCGGATAGTTATAAGTGCGAATGCGTTGAGAGCGGTCGCCCGAACCGATTAAATCACGGCGTTCTGATGAAATCTTAGCGTGTTGCTCATCTTCTTCTTTTTGTTTAATGCGTGCTGCTAATACCATCATGGCTTGCGCTTTATTAGCATGCTGCGAACGACCATCTTGGCATTCAACTACAATGCCTGTAGGCGCATGGGTAATACGGACAGCAGAATCGGTTTTATTAATATGCTGACCACCAGCACCTGATGCTCTAAACGTATCAATGCGGATATCGGCTGGGTTAATGGTGACATCAGCCACTTCATCCACTTCTGGTAGGACCGCGACCGTACAAGCTGAAGTGTGAATTCGCCCTTGTGTTTCTGTATCAGGCACACGTTGTACACGATGGCCGCCAGACTCGAATTTAAGCTTAGAGTAGGCACCTTGGCCTTCTATTTTGGCAATAATCTCTTTGTAACCACCGACATCGCTTTCGTTGGCTGAAAGAATTTCTAGCTTCCAACGTTGGCGTTCAACATAACGCGAATACATGCGGAATAAGTCGCCCGCAAATAGTGCAGACTCATCACCACCAGTACCAGCTCGGATTTCTAGAATGATGTTTTTATCATCATTGGGGTCTTTGGGAATGAGTAGTGTTTGTAGTTCTTCTTCAATTTCTTCTAGGCGCTCTTTGCCTGCACTGATTTCCTCTTGTGCAAACTCTTTCATCTCAGGGTCACTGAGCATGGATTCAGCTTCTTTGATGTCAGCCTCAGTCTGAATATAAGTTTTATATTGCTCAACAATCGGTGTGATGTCTGCATGCTCACGGGTGATTTTGAGGTAGTTATCCATATCATCCGTAATGCCTTCTGATGCCATCAGGCCGCTGAGTTCGTCTAGACGCTCGCTTAAGTTAGCGAGTTTTTGTAATGTGCTTGCTTTCATGAAGTTAATTCTTTATTTGGTAAATTTGGCGAATGATTTGTTCTAGTTGGGTATGGTCGTCACCATGGCTTTGGTTTAACGCGTGGCTTGGTGCGTGCAGCATTTTATTGGTAATGGCGGCACTCAGCATTTCTAACGCTTTTTCTGGCTGTTCACCATTTTTGATGCGCTTGATGGCTTTCTCTAGCTCTGCTGCGCGCATAGTTTCTGCTTGGTCTCTCAATGCTTTAATCGTTGGCACTGATTCACGTTTTTGCAGCCAACGCATGAAGTTTTCAACACGCGCTGAGACGATCATTTCTGCATCAACTGCAGCTTCCTGTCTGTTTTCGATGCCATCTGAAACGACTTGCTCCAAATCGTCAACGGTATATAAAAACACATCGTCTAATTGTGAAACTTCGGTTTCAATATCCCGCGGTACAGCTAAATCAACCATAAACATAGGTTTATGCCTACGTGCTTTAATCGCACGTTCGACCATACCAAGCCCGACAATCGGCAGTTGGCTGGCAGTGCTGGTAATGACGATATCAAACTCAGCAAAGTGTTGCGGTAAGTCATTAAGCAAAATAGGTTGCGCATTGAGTTTTTCAGCCAGTTCAGCACCGCGGTTTAACGTGCGATTAGCGACGGTCATGGATTTTGGATTTTGTGCTGCAAAATGATTAGCGCATAAGCTAATCATTTCTCCTGCACCAATAAATAATACTTTTTGTGTCGAAAGGTCACCAAAGATCCGTTGGGCTAGCTTCACCGCAGCAGCAGCCATCGAAATAGAGCTGCTGCCAATGTCGGTGTTCGTGCGGACTTCCTTCGCCACCTCAAACGTGCGTTGGAATAGCTTGTGTAAATTGGTACCTAGCGTACCCGCTTCTTGCGCAACTTTAATGGATTGCTTGAATTGCCCAAGAATTTGCGCCTCACCTAACACCATGCTGTCTAAACCAGAAGCGACCCTAAAAGCATGTTTAACTGCATCTTGGTTGCTGAGCGTGTAGGTATAAGGCTGCACATGGTTAATATCTAATTGATGGTAATCTGCTAACCAGTCGATGACGGGGGCTGCTTCAGGTGACTGCACGTAAATTTCTGTGCGATTGCATGTCGATAGAATAGCCGCTTCTTCAGCACTTTGACTGGTCAAATCGCACAAAGCTTCACGCATGGCATCGGTGCCAAACGCGACATTTTCGCGAATTTCAATTGGAGCGGTGGTGTGATTCACACCTATCGTATACAGCTTCATTTCGCTATTTTACCAAGTCATTGATGTAGTTGGAAAATAAACTAACGCTTAAAAAGCCGTTTCGTTCACTAAAACATCTAAGCGGCTGTTTATCCAAATCCTGAAATCAGGTTAAAATAGCGCTTTGCTACAGATTCTATTTAAAACGATAAAAGACGGAAA
>SPJO01000118.1 GCA_006844635.1 Methylophilaceae bacterium
CTTCAACTGTCGCTAAACCAACGATGTACTTCGTATCAATATTAGTCACCAGAGACGGCACATCACGCAGCTGATCTTCTTTTAAAGCCGTCACATCAGAAACACCATCCACGACAATGCCCACAACACGGCCACCTAAATTCAGGATAATGACGACGGTAAATTCGTTGTACTCAACTTTTCCTAAATCAAATTTGATTCGAAGGTCAACAATCGGCACAATTTTCCCGCGTAAATTCACAACGCCTTTAATAAAATCTGGTGTGTTTGCAATCTGCGTCACAGCGTCATAGCCACGAATCTCTTGCACCTTTAAAATATCTAGGCCGTACTCTTCTTCACCTAGAACAAAAGTTAGGTACTCGCCCGCGACATTGACAACATTGTTACTCGTTGCGCTCGTTGTTGTTTCAGTACTGGTACTCATTATTCACTCCTTATGCATTCATTGGATTTGAAATAGATTGCTGGTTTTGATTCTCGTATGTCGAGCCACCAGTCACATAATTGGTGGTTTGTCCCATTTGAATAATGGCTGGCACATCGACAATTAATGCAACCGAGCCATCTCCCATAATGGTTGCCCCAGAAACACCAGGGATTTTCTTAAAGTTGGTTTCTAAGCTCTTAATCACGACTTGTTGCTCACCAACCAAGCGATCTACAAAGAGGGCCGATTTTTTACCCTCTGCTTCTATCAACACCAAGACACCATCTGTAGGATCAGTAATAGCCGTTTCTTGTTTAAATAGTTTGTGTAGCGAAATAATGGGTAAATACTCACCGCGTACGTGCACCATATGCCCTTCACCTGTCACCGTTTTAATGTCTTCAGCAGCCGGTTGCAGCGTTTCAACGATTAAGTTCAATGGCACGACATAAATGCTATCGCCTAACGCAACTGACATTCCCTCTAAAATAGCGAGTGTGAGCGGTAGTGCAATAGAAATTGTTGTACCAAAGCCAAGTGCTGAACGAATTTCGACGGTGCCACCCATTGAGGTAATATTCCGTTTAACTACATCCATGCCAACTCCACGGCCAGAGACATCAGTCACTTGTTCTGCTGTTGAGAATCCAGGCGCGAAGATTAAGCCAAACACCTCTGTGTCTGACATATTCTCATTGACAGACAAGCCATTTGATTGCGCTTTTGCCATAATCTTGTCGCGGTCTAAACCAGCACCATCATCGGTCACTTCGATGACGATACTGCCACCTTTATGCTGCGCTGATAAAGTCAGGACTCCAGTCTCTGACTTATTAACTGCCTTACGTTTTTCTGGTGTTTCAATACCATGATCTACACTGTTACGAACCAAATGTGTTAGTGGGTCAACGATTTTCTCAATCAACCCTTTATCAAGCTCTGTCGCTGCACCTTCAGTCACAAATTCAACCTTCTTACTCAACTTGCCAGCAAGGTCTCGAACCATCCGAGGGAAGCGAGAGAAAACAAAATCCATCGGCATCATGCGGATTGACATGACTGACTCTTGTAAGTCGCGTGTATTCCGTGTGAGCTGCGTGACGCTATTCACTAAATCTTCATGCTCCACAGGATCTAAATGACTAATCCGTTGATCAATCATGGCTTGTGTAATCACGAGTTCACCAACGAGGTTGATTAAACTATCCACTTTTTCGATACCAACCCTGATAGAAGTCGTTTCTGCGCTAGCGGCTTTATCGCTTGAGCGTCTTGCTGTTTTACGTTTTTCTACAGGAGCTGCTTTAGCTGCTTCATCTTCTTTTGGTTTAGCATCTGGCTGTTTGCCTGAATTTTCTGGTGTGGGCTTCGTATCATCTCCAACGAGTTGAGTAGTTGGCGCATCTTCATGTGGTTTAAATGGCGCGAAGAAACCATAGCCGTCTTCAACAGCCTCTTTACCTTCCTCACCAAATAAACCATAACCAACCTCACCAACAACTTTTACTTTTCCATCAGATTGCTTCTGCTCAGTGGCTCCCGCTTCTGGTTTAGTTGTCGCTTCTGACTTAGTAGTCACTTCCGGCTCATCATCAAACAAACCAAAATCAGCTTCTGCCTTAACTTCGGTTTTTGCTTCGGTTTTTGCCTCTGTTTTAGGTTCTGCTTCAGTAGCATGAGTAATCACTAAAGCATCAGCGTCTACAATAAATGAACAGATAGAAACAATATCTGACTCTGTCGAATCATCTGTGGTTAATTGGATAACCTGTTTACCATCGTCCTGTTTTTTGGCGGCGACCTCACCCAGCAACGCCAACTCTTCTTGTAAGTTAGCCAAATCTTTATCGGTGACTTCTGGCAATGCAATATTAAATACTTGATGCGCACTTTCAGGGGTGCTGGTTGCAGCGGGCTCAGCTTTAACATCATCCTCAACACTTGGTGCTTCCACCTGTTTTTCTTCGGATGCAGCATCCGCTTTGGGTGCCTCTGCTGTTGGTGCAGGTTTTATTTCCACACCCCCAGCGTCAGATAATGCTTTTAATACTGATTTAACTTCATTAACTTGCTCTTCATCCACATCGGCATTATTTCGGTGCCCATCTAGCTCCATTTCAAGTACATCTTTTGCCGATAAGAAAGCATCCACGTGCTCAGTCGTCAACGGCATTTCATTTTTACGAATTTTGTCTAAAAGGTTTTCGAGCACATGGGTAATTTCCGCCATGTCGGCAAAACCAAATGTAGCTGCGCCCCCTTTAATTGAGTGTGCAGCTCGAAAAATAGCATTCAAATCTTCAGCATCAGGATCTTCAATATCTAGGCCTAACAACAGGTGTTCAGCCTCAGCTAGTAGTTCTTCTGATTCATCAAAGAAGACCTCATAAAACTGACTCATATCAACAGTCATTGTTGTACTCCATACTTAAC
>SPJO01000119.1 GCA_006844635.1 Methylophilaceae bacterium
ATTCTTATCGAAGTAATAATGAAAAAAGCATCAATGTAGTGTAGCGGATTTGTGTGACAATTATGCGATAACCTTGGTTTCAGCTTTACCAGACTTGCCAAGATTATCATGCCATTGTACCACCACGACATCACCAATTTTTGCACCCGCCAAGTGGAAAGTTAAATACGGATTTTTGGCAATACCAGTACCCAACTGCATATCGACGGCAGCTTGGTCATTATGGTGCACGGAAATAAGCTGAATAAAGTGCGCTGGAATTAAGTTACCTAAATCATCTTTACCACGACCCGTATGCATGGGGTGCGTAATAATGGCTTTGATTTGCACTAGCGGACTAGCTTTAAGTTGCTTAGCACGGATTTTAATGCGCGATTTAAATGGTTCGTTTGCACTGCTGGTACCGCCACAACCATTTTCTAATACAATGACTTTTTTGCTCGCCGTGTAATAACGGTCAGCCGCCTTCACAACGACTTTAATATCGGATGTTTCTGCCATTTTAATACGTGTCACCATATTGGCTGTGGCACCGTGACTAAACATCGTGTTGGCAATTAAAGCGGTTGGGTTCTTATCCACAAAAATCGCAATCGCCTCTGACTTGGGAATGCGACTATTCACTGCCACCTGCACAATCGCACCGTTTTCAGCACGGCTCGGCGCCGTAATCTCAATGTCCTGACTGGGGATTTCATCAGCAATAGACAGACCGCCTTCTGCCTCATCAAGGCCTGCGGCATTAAATGCCTTCTTATTCCAAATGGCTGCGAACACCTGAATAGGCGCCAATAATGCTGACGCTAAGGTTGCTCCCAAAAATCTTCTACGTTTCATCTTAAACTCACTATGATTTATTTAGGCTGGCTTTTGATTTTTTTGTAACCGTCTTAATTCTTTTAAACGTGCTTCAACAATCGATTTTTCATAAAAACTGCCATCTTTAGCCTTCGTTGCAAAGCGCATTTGCTCTACGGCTTTTTCAATATTGTACTGCCTATAATAAGCCTCTCCCAATGCCTGGAACCGCAGCAAATCTTTTTTCTGAATAAAATAGCCTTTAGCTAGCAGCTCATATAAATAAGCATCATTAGGGAAAAGTGCTTTTTTGCGCTTAATAAAATCAACTGCCGCTTTTCCTTGATTTAAGGCAACAAAATGCTCTGCATAACCATAAATCAGTGCGCGATTCGTTGGGTATTTTTTTAAAGCTGCTTGATAAAGCTTCGCCGCTGCTTGCGGCTGATTGCGCGCCACTTCTATCCGTGCCTTTAGGTTCTCAACAAAAGCATTGTTCACCCCATGTTTATCCAACCACTGCGTTTCTTTTGCAGCACCCTGCACATCATTTTTACGCAACAAACTCACCGCCAAACCATAGTGCTCAGCGTTTTCATCCACATAGCGCCCTGATTGAATATTACTGCGGAATTGGTCTGCCGTTTTTTGTGTCAAACCATTGGCCGCGCGCAGCTTGGCTTTCACAAAATAATAAGCCTCGCTTGAAGCCACTTGTTTATATGGCAAATTCGCCACGCGATTTTCAACGTCAGAAATACGTTCTGAGGTTAAAGGATGTGTCCGTAAGAAACTAGGTGCACTGCCCTCAACAAAGCGTGAACCACGTTGTAACACGTTGAAAAAACCTGGCATGCCACGCGGATCAAATCCCGCCTTTTCTAACACGGTTAAACCAACACGGTCAGCCTCGCGCTCATGCGCCCGCGTATAGTCCAACTGACGCTGCACACCAGCCGCAGTTGAAACGGTTAATGCAGCATTGGCCAATTCAGGATTTCCCCTCGCTGCTAACACGGCGAACGCCAAGCCAGCAATATTTTTAAAGGTATCGGTTTTTTGCTTTGCCAACATCCGCGCTAAATGTCGCTGGGTAACATGTCCAATCTCATGCCCCACCACACCAGCCAACTCAGACTCGGTATTTGATGCTAAAAACAAACCCGTATGCACGCCAATCACACCACCCGGCATAGCGAAGGCATTAATAGAAGGTTGTTTAACGACAAAGAAATGAAAATCCTGCTGTTTATCATCACTAACTTTAGCTAAGCGATTACCCAAGCGCGTTAAATAATCCACCACCTCAGCGTCATGTAACACCTCATCGCTAACCGCCACTTCCCGCAAAATCTGCTGGGCAATCCGCTCTTCATCTCTTGGTGACATTACCGTTTGCGAAACATCGCCTAGCTCAGGCAACTCCGCATGGATATCACTCGGCAACGTCGTATCTAAGTTAATCGTCTTGTTATAAGGCTTGCCTGATAATGTGCCTTCAGCAATCGCGTGCGAAGTCACACACAAAGACAGGAGTAATAAAACACGTAATAAATGCATGCTTGATATGATAAAGGTTTTGCACTGTTAGTTCACTGAATATATCAA
This sequence comes from Methylophilaceae bacterium, assembly GCA_006844635.1. Taxonomy (GTDB): domain Bacteria; phylum Pseudomonadota; class Gammaproteobacteria; order Burkholderiales; family Methylophilaceae. Next base: position 2,407 of record SPJO01000119.1, read on the forward strand.
TGAACTGTCAAAGTGACAAAAAACAAAATGAGATGATATAGATCATAGAAACCCATTCTATTTCAGTAGTAAACTACTCAGCATACCGAAATAACAATGCTAGACACATGAAACAGCCAAGCCACCAAGTATGGATTAAATTTGCCCTTTTATGCTGCATTTTATTCGCATACTTTTTTTATCTAAGCTACCAATACGACATTCTCACTGGCGGCATTGCAGCGCTTATCACATGGAGCTTTTTTGTCCTCTGTACGCCCATTGCTGATGCTGGTTTTTTGTGTCTAGCATTGTTATT
>SPJO01000114.1 GCA_006844635.1 Methylophilaceae bacterium
CCTGCTATGGTGCGATCAGCTGCCAAAAACTGGAAAGATGTCGCGGTACTAACAGACGCAGCGCAATATGCAGACGTGTTAGCAGAGTTAAATGCAGACGGCAGTTTAAGTGACAACTCGCGCTTCGCCCTATCAGTAGCAGCCTTTAACCGTATTAGCAATTACGATGGCGCTATCTCAAACTACTTATCTTCTATTCAAGCGGATGGCACACGTCACGCTTATCCAGCACAAATGAATAGCCAATTCGTGAAGGTACAAGATTTACGCTATGGCGAGAATCCACACCAAACAGCCGCATTTTACCGTGACCTTTACCCTGCACCAGGCTCACTGGTCACTGCGGAGCAAATACAAGGTAAAGAGCTAAGCTTTAATAATATCAATGACTCTGATGCTGCGTGGGAAGCCGTGAAAGCTTTTGATCATAACGCATGTGTGATTGTTAAACATGCTAACCCTTGTGGCGTGGCACTAGGCGACACTGCATTAGCCGCTTATGAAAAAGCATTCCAAACAGACCCAACCAGCGCCTTTGGCGGCATTATCGCCTTTAATATGCCCGTGGATAAAGCGGCTGCAGAAGCCATTTCTAAACAATTCTTAGAAGTACTCATTGCGCCTGCTTATACTGATGAAGCACTAGCAGTATTCAGTGAAAAGAAAAATGTCCGCGTACTCAAAATTGCCTTACCGGAAAAAGGTGGTAATACACCTTGGGAGCAAGGGAGAAATGCACAAGACACGAAACGCGTTGGTTCAGGTTTGCTGATTCAAACTGCGGATATTCACCAGCTCAAAATGGAAGACTTAAAAGTCGTGACCAAAAAACAGCCAACTGAAGCACAAATGCAAGACTTATTGTTTGCCTGGAATGTTGCGCAATATGTAAAATCCAATGCGATTGTCTTTTGTGGCGACAGCATGACGCTAGGCGTTGGCGCTGGTCAAATGAGCCGCGTCGACAGTACAAAAATTGCCGCCATCAAAGCTGAGCATGCTGGTTTAAGCTTACAAGGTTCGGTGGTCGCTTCAGATGCTTTCTTCCCATTCCGAGATGGCGTTGATGTCCTCGCTGATGCCGGTGCAATCTGCGTGATTCAACCAGGTGGCAGCATGCGTGATGAAGAGGTAATTGCCGCAGCAGATGAACGTGGCCTCGCGATGGTGATGACCGGTGTGCGTCACTTTAGGCATTAACACCTCAAGATATAGTATTAAATTTACTGCATCCTGTAATTTTATTTTATGGGATGAAGCACTAGGCGCCGCGCAAGGAACGACGCAGGCATATCGTATTGATAGACAAGGAGAGAGTGAGCACGCAACGACGTGATTCACCCATAAAATAAAATTATGAAAGTTTTAGTTATTGGTGGCGGTGGCCGTGAACATGCCCTCGCTTGGAAGATTACAGAAAATAAAGACGTCAGCATGACCTACGTTGCTCCGGGCAACGCAGGCACAGCCCTGAACCCAGATATGATGAACGTACCCATCAGCAAAGTTGATGAACTCGTTCAATTTGCAAAAGATGAGAACATCGGCTTAACCGTTGTGGGGCCTGAAGCACCACTCTGTGATGGTGTAGTCGACGCTTTCCAAAAGGCTGGCCTCAAAATATTTGGCCCAACTCAGGCAGCAGCACAATTAGAATCATCTAAAGACTTTTCAAAAGCTTTTATGATGCGTCACAACATCCCGACTGCCGCTTACGAAACATTTAGCGAAGCAAAACCTGCGCATGATTACATCGACCAACAAGGTGCGCCAATTGTGATTAAAGCAGATGGCTTAGCGGCTGGTAAAGGTGTGGTGGTCGCTATGACCGATCAAGAAGCTCATGAGGCCATTGATATGATGCTCAGCGACAATAAGTTTGGTGATGCTGGCGCACGTGTCGTCATTGAAGAGTTCTTAACCGGTGAAGAAGCTAGCTTCATGGTGATGGTCGACGGCGAAAATATTTTACCGCTCGCCACCAGCCAAGATCACAAACGTCTGCTTGATGGTGACCAAGGCCCTAATACGGGTGGCATGGGCGCATACTCTCCGGCCCCTGTGGTCACACCAGAAATTCATGCTAAAGCCATGCGCGAAGTTATCCGGCCAACGGTTGAAGGGATGGCAAAAGACGGTATCCCTTACACTGGCTTTTTATATGCCGGTTTGATGATTAGCCCTGATGGTACGATTAAAACTTTAGAATTTAACTGCCGCATGGGCGACCCTGAAACGCAACCTATCTTTATGCGTCTCAAGTCTGATTTGCTGACGTTGCTAGCACAAGCTGTTGATGGCGAACTTAACAAAGCAGAAGCCGATTGGGACAGACGCTTTGCACTCGGTGTTGTCATGGCAAGCGCCAACTACCCTGCGTCACCTAAACTAGGTGATGTGATTACAGGTTTACCAAACCATTTAGAAGACAGTTATGTTTTCCATGCAGGCACTAAACTGGTTGATGACAACGTCACCACGAGTGGTGGACGCGTGCTTTGTGTCACGGCACTAGGAGAAACTGTTAAATTTGCACAGCAACAAGCTTATCAAATGATTGAAGACATTCAGTTTGATGGCGCGCAATACCGAAAAGACATTGGCTACCGCGCAGTGAAAGGTTAAACAGCCATGAGCCAGATTGATTCAAAAGCTGTCTACAACTACCTGCAAGGCTTACAAGCCCGTATCATTG
>SPJO01000115.1 GCA_006844635.1 Methylophilaceae bacterium
CAAAACCACTTTAGTGACCAAGCCTTTATGGTTGGCATGTTATCACTTGCCGATACAGTCATTCATGCACCCATGGAACAGATTCTCGATGATATTGGTATTGCAGACAGCTTGAAAAAGGCCATTCTTAAACAGGACGGCACACATGGTCAGTTATTGAAGCTAGCCAAAGACATGGAACAAGGCAACTTTGACGAAACACACTACGAAATCAAAGAGCTGGATATTTCGCCTGCCGATTTAATGAATATCCAGATTGAGTGTATTGCTTGGACAAACGAACTTAACCAAACTGCGTAACAAGAGAAGTACACTAGCCCAAGTTTGGTGCTAACCAGCGCTCCAAATAGGCTTTTTCTAGACCACGACGTTTGACCATATCTTCCAGCTGGTCGGCACCAATTTTATCTACGCTAAAGTATTTGGCTTGTTTGTGGCCTAGATAGAAACCACTCACGGCCGCTGCTGGTAGCATGGCAAAGCTATCGGTTAACTCCATATCAATCTCAGTGGCTTTAAGGTGTTCAAACATCTCGGCTTTCACCGTATGGTCTGGACAAGCTGGATAGCCCGGCGCTGGACGAATACCGGTGTAGGCTTCTTTAATCAGCGCTTCATTATTCAGGTTTTCATCTGCAGCATGACCCCATAAATCTTTACGAATACGCTCATGCATATATTCAGCAAAAGCTTCGGCCAGCCTATCAGCAAGTGACTTAAACATAATGGCATTGTAGTCATCATGTGCGGCCTCATAGTCAGCTAGACGTTTTTCCATGCCTAGGCCGCCAGTGACAGCGAACATGCCAATGTAATCATCAATCCCTTTTGGCGCAATATAGTCAGCCAAACATTGGTTAGGGCGTTGCTCGCCTTTCACCATTGGCTTTTTGGTTTGTTGACGCATGCCATACCAAGTGAAAGCGACTTCTGAGCGGCTTTCATCGGTATAGATTTCAATGTCATCATCATTCACGGTATTGGCTGGCTGCAATGCAATCACACCATTGGCTGTTAGCCAACGACCATCAATGATTCTCTTCAGCATGGCTTGTGCTTCATTGAAGACTTTTGTTGCGGCCTCGCCAACCACTTTATCTTCTAAAATCTTTGGATAGAAACCAGCTAAATCCCATGTTTGGAAGAATGGACCCCAATCGATGTATTTGGCAATCAGGCTTAAATCAATATTTTTAAATTCACGACGGCCGATAAATTTTGGCTTAGTCGGTGCGAACTCGCCAGTAAAATCAACCTTCACTTTATTGGCACGTGCTTCTGCCAATGTAATCATCGGCACGCCTTTTTTATTGGCGTGTTGTGTACGGGTTTTCTCGTAGTCGGCTTGAATTTCTGCTAAATATGAACCGCGTGTTTCTGGTGTCAGCAAATTCTGCATCACACTCACAGAACGCGATGCATCTGGTACGTAGATAATCGGGCCATCATAGTTCGGTGCAATTTTTACAGCCGTATGCGCACGCGAGGTAGTTGCGCCACCAATTAGCAATGGCGTTTGGCGACTATTAAAGAACTCATCACGCTGCATTTCTTTGGCCACATAAGCCATCTCTTCTAACGATGGTGTAATCAAACCAGATAAGCCAATAATGTCGGCCTCTTCTTTTTTCGCCATTTCTAAAATCTCAGCAGCTGGCACCATCACACCCATGTTCACTACTTCGAAGTTATTACATTGCAGCACCACAGAGACAATGTTTTTACCAATGTCATGCACGTCGCCTTTTACCGTAGCAATCACAACCTTGCCTTTTGGCTTCGCAACAATACCCGTACGGGCTTCTTCTTCGGCTTTCTCTTTTTCGATAAACGGAATCAAGTGCGCCACGGCAGACTTCATCACACGCGCGGATTTCACCACTTGCGGTAAGAACATTTTGCCCTGACCAAACAAGTCCCCCACCACGTTCATGCCGTCCATCAATGGACCCTCAATCACGTTAATCGGTCGGCCACCGTTTTCCATCGCAGCGACACGCGCTTCTTCCGTATCGTCGACAATAAACTCAGTAATCCCATGCACCATCGCATGCTCTAAACGCTTATTCACGCTCACTGGTTCTTCTGCTGTGCCACGCCAAGCAAGCGTGTTGTCTTCTTTTTTATTGCCGCTAGCCGTTAGCGTGCCCGCAATTTCAATCATACGCTCGGTAGCCGCTAGTGGATTATCTGGGTCTACTTCACGGTTGAGTACCACATCTTCTACCGCGTCTTTTAGCTCAGGCGCTAAGTCATCATAAACACCCATCATGCCGGCATTGACAATGCCCATGGTCATGCCTGCTTGAATGGCATGGTATAGAAACACGGTGTGAATCGCTTCACGCGCCGGGTTGTTGCCGCGGAAACTAAAGCTGACATTAGACACACCACCAGAGATTTTGGCATGTGGTAGGTTTTCTTTAATCCAGCGTGTGGCTTCAATAAAGTCCACCGCGTAATTATTGTGTTCTTCAATCCCTGTCGCAATGGCGAAAATATTTGGGTCAAAAATAATGTCTTCTGGTGGGAAACCAGTGCCCACTAATAAATCATACGCGCGTTTACAGATTTCAATTTTGCGTTCAAAGGTATCGGCC
>SPJO01000116.1 GCA_006844635.1 Methylophilaceae bacterium
GATGTTGACCGAGATGCAGAGGCTGCCTAAGCCTTGATTACGCCACTTGACTTGTTGGCGACAGGCTTCTGCTAATACCCATGCTCCAATGGGTACGATAAGCCCCGTTTTTTCGATAATCTCAATAAAGTGCACTGGTGTTAACAAACCGCGCTTAGGGTGGTGCCATCTAATGAGCGCTTCGTTGCCAACGACTACCCCTGTGTCTAGCTGAATCTGTGGTTGGTAGAACAACTCAAATTCCTTGTTGTCTAGCGCAACCCTTAAATCTGTTTCTAGCGCCATATGATCAATAGAGTACAAGCTCATACCAGGTACATATTGACGGAATGTATTTCGGCCACAACGTTTAGCGTCATACATGGCGGCATCTGCTTTGACTAACAAGTTGGCGATATCGACGTCATCATTGGGGTAAATAGCAAAACCTAAACTTGCTGTGATGAACATTTCTCGGTCCATGATATGCAGCGGCTGATTGAGTGATTCAAGTATACGAGTACATGTCGTTGCGATGGCTTCATCAGAAGCGACATCGCTGAGAATAATGGTGAACTCGTCACCCGATAATCGCGCGACAGTATCACAATCTCGTGCACAACTACTTAAGCGATTGGCTGCCTCAACTAATATGCTATCACCAACACTATGACCTAATGAGTCGTTGAAATGTTTAAAGTTATCTAAATCAATAAAGATTAAGCCTACTTTCTTTTTATTGCGTTCTGCTTGCGTGATTGCAACTGACAAACGGTCTAAAAATAGCGTGCGGTTAGGGAGCTTTGTGAGTTGGTCAAAGTGTGCAAGCTGAAACAGGTGGTTCTGTTTGCGTACCGTAATTTCATTCAGTAAATCTAAGCCATTGGCAATGCCTAAGTACCGCCCATTCTCTGTCGCGATAAAACCATTCACCATATGTTGCATCCCGGCATCAATGATGATTCTCGCGACATCATCAATGGCGGTTGTTTTATCAACAATCAGGGGAGATTTGTTCATAAACTCTGCAATACTTTTTTTGCCGAATAACTCTTTCGCATAGGGCTGTACAAACATCTCTACAAAAGAATTGCGTTCAATAATGCCTGTAGGCTTGTTTTTTTTATTCACAACTGGAATTGCAAATAGTGAAGGGTTTTTCTGAAAAAACTTTAACGCATGCAAGCATTTATCTTTTTCAATAATAGGTGGTGTTTCTTTGATTAGCCCGACGATTGTTGGGTTGTCTTGTTCTGCTAGCGGATAAGCAAAAGCTTGCTCCATATCCATGATGTTGTTGGACTTGAACGCTTCTACTTCCGTCAGCATCTTAGAGATTTTTGACTCAGCTAAACGACTTTTTATCTTAGGACTTTTGTTTGCAGTTGCGTTTTTCATTGTTCATGTTTCGCAGATGGCTTGCTAAAAGTATCGACAGTTATTGACTCGAATATAGGGCTATTATATGAAGATTATGTGACAGAATTAAGTAAAAATGATGAGAAGTGATAGGTATGTATTTGAATTGACTCGCTTAAATCCCACGGCAGTTTGCGTGAAAGCTTAGCTAGGCAGGTGTGTTGTCCATTCTCGCCATACGGCCCACACAACTGTCAATACGATTGGGCCGATAAATAAACCGACTAATCCAAAGGCGAGTAAGCCGCCCAAGACACCGAACAAGACTAATAGGAAGGGGATGCTGCCAACACTGCTGATAAAAATAGGGCGGAATACGTTATCCATTTGGCTAACGACTAACGCTCCCCACAACCAAACGCCAATGGCAGCGCCAGTTTCTCCTTGCAGTAGTAGCCATAGCCCAGCTGCACCCCATGCAATAGGGGTGCAAAAAGGAATCAGGGCTAACATGGCAGTTACCATGCCGAATAGGACAGGCGAGGAAAGACCGCCAACCCAATAGCCAAGCCCTGCCACAAAGCCTTGTGCTAAGGCGGTGAGTAAGACGCCGTATACAACAGCACGCGTCGTCATGCCAACTGCATGAATATATTGGTGAGCTTGGTTGCCGAAAAATTTAGCGAGTACATGACGAAGTTGCTTCATGATTTCTACGCCATCACGGTAAAAGAAAAACAAAATCAAGATAACAAATCCGAGTTTGACGACATTTTTACCAATATCACCAGCAACATTGGCAATATTACCTAGGTTGGTTGATAACCAAGGTTTGACAATAGCCGTTAGGCCTCTTCTGCGTTAGAAGCTGTGGCGACTAATTGTGCTAACCAGTCACCGAATAAATCATTGAGCCAAGGTTGTTGGATGAATAAACTCGGTGTTTGATAGGGCGTTTCTAGAAAGTCTTTAACGGCAGGGTATAGCTGGGTGACCTCTTTTTGCGCTAGCCAAGCAATCCAAATGAGTGGTAATAGTAAGGTGATGGCAACGAGTGTGGAAGCAATGGCTGCTGCCAAAGTGTCGCGATTATTACACCAAGCACGGATGCGCTCAGCAATCGGCCAAGAGGTGTAGCTTAAGATACCCGCCCAAGCAATAGGCACTAAAAAAGGCAGCATGACAACGAAAGCCAGAACGCTGACAATCATGAGCGCAATCCAAGGTACAATTTGCTGGTTGGTCAGTTTCAAGG
>SPJO01000120.1 GCA_006844635.1 Methylophilaceae bacterium
GTAGAGGCATGGTCAATGGTTATTCCTTGGGTAGGCCTGCCACTAGCAAGTTTAGTCAAGTGGGCAGAGCCTACAGGTAATGCAAAATACGTTGAGTTTGTTACCGCAAACGATCCGAGCACCATGCCGGGCGTGAACTCTCCAATATTAGACTGGCCTTATACAGAGGGTTTACGTATGGATGAAGCGATGAATCCTCTATCCATACTTGCTGTCGGTGTTTTTGGCGAGTTGTTACCTAATCAAAACGGTGCGCCAGTTAGATTAGTTGTGCCATGGAAATATGGCTTTAAAGGCGGAAAATCGATTGTGAAAATTCGTTTTGTTGAAAAAATGCCACAGTCTACTTGGATGCAGGCAGCGGCAAGTGAATATGGTTTTTATGCTAATGTTAACCCCAAAGTGCCACATCCACGCTGGTCGCAATCTTCAGAGCGACCAATAGGCGGAGGCTTATTTGCTGGGCGTATCAAAACCAAAATGTTTAATGGTTATGAGTCAGAAGTAGGGCAGATGTACGCAGGTATGGATTTAAGAAAAAACTTCTAGTTTTATAAACAAGTTGGACGATGGTTGAATCATCGCCTTAAATCAAAGATACTAACGAACATTCAATTCGAAATACCTTACTTGAAAGTACGTAGCTCATCACATTATGAATAAAAAATATATCGTAGCCGCAAAGGCTATTGTCTGGGTATTTGCCTTAATGCCCTTGGCACGCATTTTTTGGTTTGGTTACACTGATAACCTAGGTGCTAATCCAATCGAATTTATCGAGCACTCGACAGGAACCTGGGCGCTCGTGTTCCTATTGCTCAGTCTCAGCATGACGCCAATTCGCTTATTAACCAAACAAGTATGGCAAATTCAACTTAGAAGACTGCTAGGCCTCTGGATGTTTTTTTACGCTTGTTTACACATCATCACTTATATATGGTTAGACTTCGGTTTCTTATTTGATGAAATGATTATTGATGTGTTTGAGCATCCACGAATTCTAGTTGGCTTTGCGGCTTTTGTGCTCACCATTCCATTAGCAGTAACATCTAATAGCTATATGATGAAAAAATTAAAAACCAAATGGAAGACACTCCACAAAACAGTCTATTTGATCGCGATTCTAGCAGTATTGCATTTCTTATTATTAGTTAAGCGAGACCTCACTGAACCGATTTACTATACTGTGGCACTACTAATCTTATTTGGGGTCAGACTCTTTTATCGTTATAAAAAATAAACTGTAATGCATTGCACCTACACACGACTAAGACAAGATTCAATAATATAAAGAGGGGATTGTTAAATGAAAAATATAGCGTTATGTCAGTATTATCAGCCAATAGTGTCGGTACTAGAGTCTATTGGATCATGGTTTCCACAATTAATCTTAAGGCTCATCTTAGCTTGGGAATTTGGTGAGGCTGGCTTGATGAAGTTTAACGGCGAAAATTGGTTTGCTAACCTTACTTTCCCATTTCCTTTTAACTTGGTGTCTCCTGAAATAAGCTGGGGAATGGCAACTTACTTTGAGATAATTGGTGCGGCGGCATTACTCGTTGGCCTATTTACTCGCTTCTTTTCTATCTCGCTCATTATTTTAACGATTGTTGCCATTGCCTCTGTACATTGGCCAGAGAGCTGGAGCACATTCAGTGAGCTATGGAAGGGCTATGCAATCTCTGATAAAGGCTATGGTAACTATAAGCTACCGTTATTATTGTTGATTATGTTATTACCATTATTATTTAATGGCGCAGGTAAACTAAGTCTTGATAACCTTTTAGGAAAATATTGCAAAAGCAAGCATGCTTAAGACAGTACAATAAAAAAGCCCAGCGTTTGCTGGGCTTTTTTTGTGTTGTCGAATTAGAATGCGTATTGATAACCTGCTGTTAAGGTCCAATCTGTTTCTAATTGTGGACCATCTAAGTGCTGATAAACCGGCGCACCAACTTCTAAAGCAAGACGGTGACCAGATTGACTAATCCAGTTAACACCTGCGTATAAATCTAAACGCTCTTTACCATAATTGTCAGGATCAGCTGTTTGGACAGGCGCTACAATTTTCGGATCTTCGCCATCAATGTTATCAACATCTAGGTATGCAAGACGGACAGATGCGCTAACGTTATGCATTAGTGCGTAACTGGCCCAAGTGGTTACTTTATGCTCATCACCTAGTGTGTAATCCTCACTATTTTCGCCAGTTCTAATGGTTGCCATATACTGCGCACCAAGATTCCACTTACCTTCATACATCTGGTAAGTAATACCAGGTAATAAGTCATAAGTTCCTGAACCTAGCTGCATCGCATACGGTAGACGTAATTTACGCCGCATATTCATTGGCGTCAGCACGTTATCTTTTTTGGTAATCGATCCTGTTGGTAAGCTGATGCCTAGATTTAAGTGCACTTTATGTTTACGGTCATCATAAAGTCTATACATGCCAGAAACTTTTGTATCGCCAAACCCTTCCGATTTAGTTGTAAACTCACTTAGTTTTGT
>SPJO01000110.1 GCA_006844635.1 Methylophilaceae bacterium
GGTGCGATTCAAGTAGCTGGTGAAGTACGTGGTCGTAAAGCGGCGAGACATGCCACCTCAGACTGGATGGAACTAGAGAAGCAGCGCGGCATTTCGGTCACATCCTCTGTCATGCAGTTCCCTTACCGAGAACACATGATTAATTTATTGGACACACCCGGGCATGATGACTTTTCTGAGGATACTTATCGTACGCTAACCGCTGTCGATTCAGCTGTGATGGTGATTGATAGCGTCAATGGTGTTGAAGCCCAAACCATTAAGCTATTAAACGTATGTCGCATGCGTGACACCCCTATCCTCACCTTTATCAATAAATTGGACCGTGAAAGCCGTGAGCCGATTGAGTTATTAGATGAAATTGAAACAACACTCGGTATGGAATGCGCCCCAATGACATGGCCAATCGGTATGGGGAAAACCTTTAGAGGCGTTTATAACCTAGTGAACGATACCATCCTCTTTTTTGATCCACGTGCAGAAAAAGGCACTTCAGAAGTTATTGAAGGTTTAGACAATCCACGTTTAGATGAATTAATCGGACCACAAGCGGATGACTTACGCGTCGATGTTGAACTCGTCCGTGGTGCTTCACATGCATTTGATAAAGAACGCTATTTAACCGGTAAGCAAACACCAGTCTTTTTTGGCTCTGCCGTTAATAACTTTGGCGTACAACCACTGCTAGACGCAGTCGTCGATTTGTCACCGAAGCCACAAGCAAGGCCAACGGTTACCCGTGAAGTATCAGCAACGGAAGAAAAGCTCTCCGGTTTTGTTTTCAAAATACAAGCCAATATGGATCCTAAACATCGAGACAGAATTGCTTTTTTACGTTTGTGTTCGGGTAAATTTGAACGCGGAATGAAAGTCAAACAAGTGGCAACAGGTAAAAATATTAGCGTGAATAATGCGATTACTTTTATGGCACAAGACCGAACCATTATGGACGAGGCTTATTCGGGCGATATTATTGGCATCCCTAACCACGGCACCATTAAATTAGGCGATACATTTACGGCCAATGAGAATTTAAAATTCACAGGTATCCCGTCTTTTGCACCAGAATTCTTCCGCAAGGCTAGAATACAAAACCCTATGAAAATGAAACAGTTACAAATAGGACTTAAACAATTATCTGAAGAAGGTGCTGCGCAACTATTCCGCCCATTACTCTCCAATGACTTAGTCTTAGGTGCAGTTGGTATGTTGCAGTTTGATGTTGTATTACATCGACTAAAAAACGAATACGGCGTAGACGTTATCTTTGAACCATATGATTGCTATACAGTGCGTTGGCTACAAGGTTCCGATGATGATTTAAAAGCCATTGCAGATAAATATGGTTTTAATGTTGGTTTAGATAATGCTGAAGATTATGTCTATCTTGCACCCAACCGGGTCAATTTACAAATGGCTGAAGAACGCTATCCTGATATTAAATTTGCGGAAACACGTGAAATCGCATAACGTTTCTTAAACAGCCGGTTCAAGCTGGTTTCGTCAAATTTAACGTCCACAATTAGTTAAAGGGAATATTTTAGATGAAGGTTATCAATGTAAGTGATTTTTCACCAGAGTGGTGTTGGTTAAAAGAAGAACTTAAACCACATGATTTGCATTCTACTGCTTACAGTAGCCTCTCGATAAACTCTCCCAACCGTTTGCCCAAAAGAGACTCTTTCAACAGAGCATCAATTGCATTGAAAGCGATTAGAGATGCGAAAAAAGAAGCGTCCATTTTAGTCTCCCATGCACCAAGACCAACATACTATTGTGCAAATATTGCGAAAAAACTCGCACCCGAAATTCCTCATTTAGCTTACTCGTTTAACTTCACAGATTTGCCTACTGGATTTCAAAGAAAATCCATGGCAAAAGCTTTTAAACAACCAACAAGGTTTGTCACTTTTTCTACTGATGAAAGACAACTGTATGCTGATTATTTCGACTTACCTATTGAACTTATTGATATGCAGTATTGGTCAATTAATCCTCCAGCAGTCGACTTTGAATCTACGCCTGTTGAAACAGGAGATTATATCTGCGCACTTGGAAGCCAAGCGAGAGATTATGAAACTTTAGTTGAGGCGATGAAAAAGCTTAAACATATCAAACTGGTAATTGTTGCTACTGAAGAGAATATGAAGGGCCTTGATGTGCCAGAAAACGTCACTGTTTATTCAGGCATTCCTTTTGAAAAAGCAATGAACATCTTAACGCATAGTAAATTTATGGTACTGCCTTTGCGAGATAGCGTCGTGCCTTGCGGTCATGGCTCTATTGTTTCAGCAATGTTTCACAGAAAAGCAATCATTATCACAGACTCATCTGGCGTATACGATTATATTAAGAATGATGAAACAGGTTTATTCTATGAAGCACGCAACTCAGATGACCTTGCAGCTAAAATTACTCACTTAATGGAAGACTCTGTAAAACTTAAAAGATTGACTGAAGCAAGTTATGAGTTTGCTTATGAAAATTGTACAGAAAAAGCTGCTGTAAACTACTTCTGCCAATTTGTTGAGAAATTACAACATTAGTATTAATGTTTGAGCCTAGTTTAAATCAAACATACTAAGGATATAATGGCTATATCCAAATGCTACTGCCAAAGCGATGGTACCTATTTAAATTGCTGCGAACCACTGCACAATGGCGAGCCCGCGACTAATGCTGAACAGCTCATGCGCTCACGCTACTCAGCCTATGTACTTTCACTAGAGAGTTACTTACTCAACACATGGCATCCTGACACACGCCCTGCATCATTAGGTCTTAGCCAAGATAGCAATAGAAAATGGTTAGGACTAAGCATTAAACGCGCTGAATCCACTGGTGATAACACAGCGATTGTAGAATTTATTGCACGGTTTAAAGATGGTGGCGGTAGAGCAGAACGCTTACATGAAGTGAGTCGCTTCGTCCTGCTTGACCATTGGTATTACTTAGATGGTGACTTAGTCACTTAAACTTGATCAAATGCTTCACAAAGTTGACTAAGCAACTGCCCAAACAAGGGGATGATCTCTTCTTTGGTATGCGGGCTTTCATCATCCGTGCCAGCAATCACAAAGCTTACCGTTAGCTTATCTAGGTTCTCACGGAATTCATTCCAATGTTCAATATCCGCATCACTGATTAACTTCACTTTATTTAAGCCAGCGTTAATGATTTCAATCAACTGCTCATCAGGAACACCATCAAACAATGTTTTAGCAATGGTGATTTGTGCTGCTTGATAGTCAACCGTCACATCCTCTTGCCCTAGCGGCGTGGTGAGGAAAGCAAACGTTAATAAAGCATAAGCTTGGTAAACGCTCAACATGTCGAAGTTTTCTGCTAACTCATCTTTCGGCTGACGCCCTGCACCACTAATTGCATTGAAAGTGATAAAGCTTGCTAAGTAATATGCTGCATTTAAGGCATCATAGTCTTCTAAGTCTGTGCTTGGTTTTGCGCCATCAGCATGCGTCTCTGCCAAGCATGATCCATGTATTAATTTTAGTCGTTCTGAATATTTCAATTCCATTATTTTACTTTCTCAATATTTAATATCATTTTATGTGTTAATGGCGGGAATCGCTTCTAATTGTTCTTGGATGACTAGCCAACGCTCTTCTGCTTGTTCAATACTTAACGTTAACGCAGATTGCTGTTTTAGCAAAGCTTGCAACTCTGTTTTATCCGGTGCCTCATAAAGCCCATTATCATTCAGACGGTGATCGCAATCTGCTTTTTCTTCCTGCCATGCCGCAATCTGCTTTTCTAATTGCTCAGCCTCTTTTAAGAGCGGCCTTCTTTCTGCCAATCGCGCTTTACGGTCTAATTTATTTTGCGTATAACTATTTTTCTTATCCTTTGGTTCGGCCTGCTCTACAACGAGCTTTTCTTTGGCGCGTTGCGCGACGACCCAGCTCGCATAAGCGTCCAGATCGCCATCAAATAACTTCGCTTGACCATTTGCGACCAACATAAAACGATCACAACTTGTTTTTAATAATGCACGGTCGTGTGAAATCAAAATGACACCACCTTCAAATGCTTGCAATGCTAGCGTCAGCGCATGTCGCATCTCTAAATCTAGGTGGTTGGTTGGTTCATCTAATAAGAGCAAGCTAGGGCTAGACCAAATGAGAATCGCTAAAGCCAGCCTAGATTTTTCACCACCTGAAAAATGCTCACAAGAAGTTTTAGCCATCTCACCACGAAAATCAAAACCACCTAAATAATTTAAGTGCTCTTGTTCTTGCGTATCAGGATAAAGGCGTTGCAAATGTTGCAGTGGCGACTCTTCCGCGCGAAGTTGCTCTAACTGATGTTGTGCAAAATAGCCAATGTTTAAATCTTTGCCTAAAGTCAGTTTCCCTGCTGTTTGCGTTAATTCACCAGCTAGGAATTTAATCAAGGTAGACTTACCAGCCCCATTTGGCCCTAACAAACCGACTCGCTCACCAGGCCTAACGGTTAACGCTACATCACTTAACACCTTGATCTCACCATAAGCGATATCAACATCACTGACAGCGATCAGTGGTTCAGGCGCACTTGATGGCGGCCTGAAGCTAAAACTAAACTGCGAATCAACATGTGCTGCGCTAATCATCTCCATCCGCTCTAAGGCCTTAATACGGCTCTGCGCTTGTTTCGCTTTAGTTGCTTTTGCCTTAAAGCGATCAATAAAGCTATGCAAATGTGCGACTTTCCGCTGTTGCTTTTCATACATCGCTTGTTGCAATGCCATTTTTTCCGCACGTTGTCGCTCAAATTGCGTATAAGCGCCTTTGTATAAGGTTAATGTTTGCTGCTCTATATGTGCGATATGATTCACGATTGCATCTAAGAAGTCTCGATCATGTGAGATTAACAACAACGTCCCTTGATAACCCTTTAGCCACCCCTCTAGCCACATGACCGCATCCAGGTCTAAATGGTTAGTTGGCTCATCCAGTAATAGCAAATCAGAACGACACATCAACGCTCTCGCCAAATTCAACCGAACACGCCAACCACCAGAGAATGCAGAAACAGGCTTATCCAAGTCTGTTTGATTAAAACCTAAACCACTCATCAACTCCGCTGCACGTGCTTTCGCAGAATAACCATCAATATCGGATAAACGGCTGTGCAATTCGGCTATTTTTTCGCCCTGCTCCTCAGCCTCAGCTTCCACTAACGCTTGCTCAATGGCTAACAGTTCCTCATCACCCTCTTTTACAAACTGCAAGGCAGCTAGTGACAATGCTGGTGTTTCTTGTGCAACATGCCCGATTGTCCAGCTGTCCGGCATATCCAAATCGCCTTTATCCGCATGTAACTCTCCACGCAACAATGCAAACAGGCTCGACTTACCCGCACCATTCGCGCCTGTGAGACCTACCTTATGCCCAGGATGTAGCTGCAATGTTGCGGCTTGAACAAGCACTTTTACGCCTCTGGCAATGGTTATGTTTTTAAACTGAATCAAAGCTGAATATCGACCAAAATCTTTTGAAGGCGTTATTCTAAAGCAATCTATTTAATTCCTTAAATAAATGCTTAAATAGAAAAGAATTTGTTAATGAATATGAAATCTGCACTTATTCACAAACTTTTGGTCGAAACTAAAGTAAAATCACATGATTAGCGTCACTGATAGCAGTGACGACATGCTTATAACTGATAAAACAAACTAAATTCATTCATGTTAGCTGTAAAAAAAATATCACGCTGGGTCATCTACAGCATTCTCCTCGTACTAGCAGTGATGCTAATAACAGCAGGCATTATCAGCTTCTTTATCTTCCCCAACATTTATGAATATAAAGATGATATTTCAACGAAAATTTCAAATAAAATTGGCTTAAAAACCACCATCGGCGACATCATTACCGATTGGGATGGCATTTCACCTAGAGTACTGATTCGTGAAATTGATATTTATGACCAAGACAATGTATCCGCATTACATTTAGAAAACGTAAAAGGCACTTTTTCTTGGCTCAGCATTCCGATGCTCCGTCCGCACCTTTCTAGCATCTCAGTCAAAAATCCAAAACTAAGTATTCAGCGCAAAGCCAATGGCGCAATCTATGTTGCAGGCATTGCTTTAACGGGCGACGGCAAACCGGACCTTGGCAACTGGCTATTGAGACAAGAAAAAATAAAAATAAAAAATGCATCCCTAATTTGGCATGATGAAATGCGGCAGGCACCTGCGCTCTCTTTAGACAACGTCGATCTTCGGCTGACCAACCCTGCTTGGCGTAAAATATTTGGACAACATTTATTCACCTTCTCTGCCTTACCCTCCATTGGCACCCAAAATCCTATTGAAATCGATGGTGACTTTTTTGGTCGTGATATTAGCCAAATTGAAACGTGGCATGGCAACATCAATCTCAATACCCAAGCAACTGATTTAGCCGTATGGAAAACCTGGGTAGATTATCCAATCACACTGACAAGTGGCACAGGCAAAGCAGATGTTTCACTTTCATTCTCCAATAAGCGTATTGATCAGCTTAGCGCTAACTTAGAAGTAGACAATATTGCCGGTAAAGTATCAGGAGAGAAAAAAGCATTTGAGGCAGAGCGCCTTTCTGGCGTTGTATCATGGGAACAAACAGCAAAGACAACCACAGTCAGCGTACAAAGTATTAACCTTATTCGTAAAGATGATTTAAATGTTTACAACGGCTCAGGCTTAGTTTCATACAAACAAAATAGTGCTGACCCTTGGATTAACGCATCGGCAACACTAGATGCCATTGACTTGCGCTTTCTCAATATCATCAATGATACCGTTCCGCTACCTGATACTATTCGCACACGCATAATAGACTTGGCGCCAACAGGTCAGTTAACTAACATCTCTCTTAACTGGCAAGGCACTGTGAAGAAACCAAGAGAGTACCGTATCAAAGGTAGCTTTAGTGCATTGAGCATGAACCCATATCAAGCAATACCCGGCTTTAAGAACATTAGTGGCAACATTGATGCGAATGAGGATGCTGGCTTGCTAGCCCTCGACGCTAATGATGCCTCTTTAAATCTGAAAAATGTACTCCGCTGGCCTATTCCTTTAAAAAAGCTAGATGGCAAAATTACTTGGAATAGGAAAAATAATAAATTAAAAGTCATCGCAAAAAACATGACCATGACCAATGCGCATATCAGCGGCTCCATAGATGCCAGCTATCATATGAATGGTGTCAAAGGCGGCTATTTAGACCTTTCGGGTAACTTTGATAATGGAGACGTCCAATACGCATCATTCTATTACCCAAAAGTGTTGAATGATGAAACTACAAAATGGCTAGACGACTCCATCATCTCAGGCAAAGCCAATGACGTTCAGCTTACCGTTAAAGGCTACTTAGATGACTTCCCCTATGTCGATAAAGAAAATCAGTTAGACCCTAAACTAGGCTTATTTAGAGTCACGGCAAAATTAAGCGACGCTGTGCTTGAGTATGGCAAAAGCTGGCCCAAAATCAGCGACCTCGGTTTAGATTTGCTATTCGAAGGCAATCGAATGGAGTTGAATGCGGATCGAGGCAAAATACTCGGGTTTAATATCCTCAAGAGTCAAGCCATTATTCCTGTGTTAGATACGAAAGGTAAAAACAATCAAGTTTTAACAATTGTAAGTGAAGGTGAAGGTCCCATTACTGACGGCATTAACTTCATCAACTCAAGCCCCGTTCAAGAAGTCACATTAGGTTTCACTGACAATCTGAAAACCTCAGGGCATGGCAAGTTAAACCTAGATCTATCACTACCACTAAATTCGATTGAACAATCGACCTATAAAGGCCAATATAAAATGGTTGATGGCACTATTTATGCTGATGATGAGATGCATTTGCCAGAGATTAGACATATTGATGGCACGCTAAACTTCGATAAATCGGGTATTTATGCTGATAGCATTAAAGCTGATATCTTTGGTGGTGCTAGTGAAGTCAGTTTAAATACGGCTAGCGATAGCACCATTCATATTGATGCTAAAGGTAGAGTGACTGATCGTGGACTACAAGAAGCACTACCCAATGCATTAACAGCTTCACTTGCTGGCAGTGCTGATTGGGATGCCAATATCGCCATCAAAAAACCGTTATTAAACTTGAGCGTTCGTTCCAGCTTGGTAGGAATGGCTGTTAATTTACCTGCGCCGATAGGCAAGCCTGCAGAGCAAGATGCTAACTTCCTTATGACCAAAAAACAAAATCTAGCGCATGAAGACACAATTGAAGTGGCGTATAACCAAATCGTTTCAGCGCAAATATTGCGCACGGAAAAAGCAGGTGATTTAACCATTGATCGGGGCGACATAGCCATTAACACGCCGGTGAAAACACCAACGGCCCCCGGTCTTCATTTGCGTGGCGTATTCGACTATGTGAATGCTGATGAGTGGTTAAGCGTGCTAAATACACCAAGCCCCAACGCTGCGAGCAAAACAACTAGCAAAATTAATTTCTCAGCAGCGGACATTACGATTCAGTCGCTAGACTTATTTAAGCGCCCTTTTAGCCAAACAAAACTCATAGCAAAGCCGAAAGGCGAACACTTGCAAATTGCAGTCAACAGCCAAGAGCTAGATGGCAATATCGAATGGCAGAGCCCAAGTCGTAATGCAGAGGATGGCAAAATTATTGCGCGATTTACAAAACTCCACATTCCAAGCAGTGATGACAAAACCGAAGAAGAGAAAAAAACAATCAAGCGCCTCGATAGTAAATATCCTGACCTTGATATTAAAGCAGATGATTTTAAGCTAGGTAAAAAAATGTTGGGCGCACTCTCATTGGATGCATTTGAACGCAATGAAGATTGGATTATTAAAGCATTAGAAATTAGCAATCCAAAAGGGTCGCTGGTTGCAGACGGTACTTGGCATAATTGGACCAGAAGCCCAAACACCAATGTAAACTTCACGCTGTCCACTGCTGATATTGGTGATACATTAAAACGCTTCGGTCAGGCTGATGCGGTGAAAGATGGTGTGGCAGTGATCACAGGTCGGCTACAATGGCCAGGTAGCCCACATGAGTTTGAAACAGAAGATTTAAGTGGTGAGTTCACACTCGGTGCGTCAAAAGGGCAAGTTCTCAAAGTGCAGCCAGGTGTTGGCCGCTTATTCGGCTTACTCACATTACAGAGCCTGCCGAGAAGGTTGACCTTAGATTTTAAAGATTTATTTAGCGAAGGCTTTGCATTTGATGAAATTAGCGCGACAGCCAAAATTGAGCATGGCATTATGCGCAGTGACGATTTCTTTATGACTGGCCCTGCAGCAGAAACAGAAATCAAAGGCGAAACCAACCTCAAAACAGAAACACAAAATCTGCATGTGCGTGTTGAGCCGCATATTAGTGATAGCGTTTCTTTAGCAGCATTAGCTGGCGGCCCTCTAGCAGGCGCAGCAGCATGGTTAGCGCAAAAAATACTGAAAGATCCATTAAATAAAATTGCTCAGAGCGAATATAAAATTACCGGCACCTGGGACAAGCCAGTAGAAGTAGACGCAGATGAGAAGCAAGAAGCAAAAAAAGCCAGCTCTCCACTTAACGCACAGTAATGAACGATATGAAAACAGCGAAACAATCTCTAAAAGATAACAGTATGGTTAAAGTAGCCGCTATTCAAATGGCCTCTAGCCCACATGTATCTTCTAACCTTATCGAAGCAGAACGGCTTATTAAAATTGCCGTCGAACAAGATGCAAAAATCATCGCACTGCCTGAATACTTTTCGATTATGGGTAACAAAGACAGTGATAAAGTAAAAGTCAGAGAAGAAGAAGGCAAAGGGCCGATTCAAAAGTTTTTATCAAAAGTGGCCAAGAAGCATAAGGTTTGGCTGATTGGCGGTACGATACCGCTCACCAGCAACTCACCAAGAAAAATACGAAACAGCTGCTTAGTTTATAACGACAAAGGTGAACAAGTCGCACGTTATGACAAAATTCATTTATTTGGCTTGGATCTCGGTACTGAGCACTACCACGAAGAAAATACCATTGAAGCCGGTGATGACATCATTGTCGTTGAAACACCATACGGCAAAATTGGCTTATCGGTCTGCTACGACCTTCGCTTCCCTGAGCTTTACCGAGCAATGGGCAAAGTCGATATGATTTTTGTCCCCGCAGCCTTTACAGACACCACAGGCAAAGCGCATTGGGAAACCTTGATACGTGCACGTGCCATAGAGAACATGTGTTATGTCATTGCGCCTGCGCAAGGCGGCTACCATCTTTCGGGTCGCGAAACGCATGGTAACAGTATGATTGTAGATCCTTGGGGCGTCGTATTAGACCGTCTGCCCCGCGGTTCTGGTGTTGTGATTGCAAATATCAACAGACAGTACCAAGAGAGCTTGCGCAGCAGTTTGCCTGCACTTAAGCACAAAATTATCAAAGCAGTTTAATGTGATCACAAAGCAGATTTCAAGAATATCCTTAAGTGCTTAACCCGCTAAACTGGTATAGTTATCTTAATGAAAACAGATCAAGCTCTTAATAAACAAGCGCAGCATTTTGACACTGCGAACAACATGCTGCTCACCCCAGCAGGCTTAGACACGTCGGCAATACAAGGTGTGCTTGGCAACATCATGTCGCATCAAATTGATTATGCGGATTTATATTTCCAATATAGCAGAACAGAGTCTTGGGGCTTAGAAGAAGGCCAAGTCAAATCAGGTGGTTTTGCTATTGATCAAGGTGTTGGCGTCAGGGCGATTAGCGGTGAAAAAACAGCTTTCGCTTACTCTGATGAGATTAACTTACCCGCTTTAAAAGAAGCGGCAAAAGCGACGAAAGCCATTGCAACGATTGGCGCTGAGCAAACAGCGAGCGGCATTATTATGCCGAGCCCTAAATCACTCTATTTACCCAATGATCCGATTGCATCATTATCTGCTGAGGCAAAAGTTAAGCTACTAGAGCGGTTAGAACAGTTCGCTAAAAAAATGGATACCCGCGTCACTCAAGTAATGGCATCTATTGCGGGTGAATATGAAGTGGTGATGGTCGCACGTAGCGACGGCGTTATGGCAGCAGATGTACGGCCACTAGTACGCGTTTCCTTGCAAGTGATTGCAGAGCAAAATGGGCGGCGAGAACAAGGGTCTTCTGGTGGAGGCGGTCGGTTTGATTACAGCTATTTCACTGATGAGGTGCTACAAGACTATGCAGAAAAAGCAGTGCATCAAGCGATTGTGAATTTAGATGCTCGCCCTGCTCCGGCAGGTAGCATGACCGTCGTATTAGGCGCAGGTTGGCCTGGCATCTTATTACATGAAGCCATTGGCCATGGCCTAGAGGGTGACTTCAACCGCAAAGGCAGTTCAGCGTTTAGTGGCATGATCGGTCAACAAGTCGCAGCTAAAGGCATTACTATTGTGGATGATGGCACCATCGCTGACCGACGCGGTTCATTAAGCATGGATGATGAAGGCAACCAAACCAACAAAACAACATTAATCGAAGATGGCATTTTGAAAGGCTATATTCAAGACAGTCTGAATGCTCGCTTAATGAATATGCCGACAACAGGCAATGGTAGGCGTGAAAGCTATGCGCATATCCCAATGCCACGCATGACTAATACGTATATGCATAATGGTGACAAACACCCAGATGAGATTATTAAATCTGTGAAAAAAGGCTTGTATGCTGCTAATTTTGGTGGCGGACAAGTCGATATTACCAGTGGTAAGTTTGTCTTTAGTGCAGCTGAAGCCTATATGATTGAAGATGGCAAAATCACTTATCCAGTTAAAGGTGCGACACTCATTGGTAATGGCCCTGATGTGCTCACGCGCGTGAGCATGGTGGGAAATGATATGCAGTTAGATAGCGGTGTTGGCACCTGCGGTAAAGAAGGTCAAAGTGTGCCTGTTGGCGTTGGTCAACCCACATTAAAAATAGATGGCTTGACAGTAGGTGGTACGGTTTAATATCATGTAGATGAAAGGTCAAAAACCTCAAATCTTTATCGCGATCACTTTACCAAAGGAGCATCATCATGGCAGTCACCACAGCCAAAAAAACCACTAAATCAACTAGCAAATCCGCTGCAAAGACGTCAAAAACTGTTAAAAAAACAGCGGCAACCAAAAAAACCTCAACGACAAGAAAACGTGCCACTAAAAAACGTACGGTTAGCGCTGAAGAACGCTACAAAATGACAGAGGTTGCAGCATATTTTATTGCTGAAAATCATAACTTCCAAGGTAACCCTACCGACTTCTGGATTGCGGCAGAAGCAGAGGTCAACGAAAAGCTAGCAGCTTAATTCATTAGCAAATTACAAAACAAAAAAGGGTGCTGATTTCAGCACCCTTTTTACATTGTTTCTTTCTTATTTCAAGATACGGTTTTTATATTCATGCGTTCTTGTATCAATTTCAATTTTATCGCCTTGCGCAACAAATAAAGGCACTTGTATTTCATGGCCCGTTGCTAACTTAGCAGCTTTTAACACTTTACCTGATGTGTCCCCTTTTACTGCTGGCTCTGTATAAGTCACTTCACGCACCACTGTCGTTGGCATTTCAACTTGAATCGCTTTTTCTTCATAAAAACGAATGTCACATGTCATGCCATCTTCCAAGAATGGCAACACATCTTCCATAAACTCCGAATCAACGTCATATTGATTGTATTCCGCATCCATAAACACATAGCTTGGATCTGCGAAGTATGAATAAGTCACTTCTTTTTTCTCTAATACAACCGTGTCGAACTTGTCGCCTGCATTGTAAACATTTTCACTTGGCGTATCGGTTAGCAAGTTTTTAAATTTGGTTTTAACGACAGCACCACTACGGCCTGATTTGTTATATTCTGACTTAACCAACACCAATGGCTCCCCATCCACCATTACAACATTACCAACACGCAGTTCTTGAGCTGTTTTCATATATTCACTACCAGATTGTTCATTTTTGAAAAGCAGGCATTATACGCTACTTTGCTAAGTTGTCGCAAAAGGCCACTAACTTAGGTACCAAGGATTCCTGCTGCAAAAATAACTCAGATTGCTGCTTTGTATACTGCGCAATATCGTTTAAGTGTGGAAGGTACTCATGCCATATGTCTGGATAAAACTCATTAACAGACCAAGCTTGATGCAAAGCAGCCGTTGCTTGATGCTGTGGGAACCCTTCATAGAACGTTTTCAAGAAGGCATTGAGCTTCACTAAATGTGCATTATCAACTTGCAGATAAGGCTGCCAAACAAATGGTTTCGCCGCCCAAACAGCGCGTATCCAGCTCTCTTCTCCCCGCACAAAGTTAAGGTCGCATGACCACAATAAGCGGTCATAATCTTCTAACGTTAAAAATGGCAAGATATGAACGGTTAAATTGCCCGCGCTTAAACAATCGCCAGCGGCCAAATTGTCATTCCCTAACAACTGGTTTGGCAAACAATCATTGAAAGGCATAAAGATAACCACATTGCGTTCACTCTCCGCTAGTGTGGCAAGCAGTGTATCGATTGGTGTATTTTTATAAGAGAACAGTGATATTTTCAAATCATCATCGGATAATTTGATATCAAATGACTGCCAAAACTCATACTGCATAGCAGTAGAATGTTGAAACACATCCCGCTGTGGCACCAAGCCTTCTTCTCGTAATAAACCGCCAGTAACTTCGTCAAATCCCGGGAAAAAGAAATGTCTAGTAAAGTTCGACTCTGCATGTTTACCATTCAAGCCGTGGAACTCTGGCACCCAAGGTTCCGCCGACAAGTGATCAACATTAACCCAAACCGTTTCTGGCTTCATTTTCTCAATATATTGAGTAGGCAAACCACAAGCAAACGTCTCCAGTACAACGCCTGCCGCCACGTTAAACTCGGTATCTTCATCCCAACGTACGATGGTAACCCCTTGATACTCTTGCTCAGCTTCATCACTAATGCGAACAAGAATATCCCGTGCTACGACCAAATCGCTAACAAATAAACGGATAGACACCCCATACTCGTTTTGCAGTTGTTTGGCTAAACGCCAGCAAACACCAATGTCACCGTAATTATCAACAATCTTACAAAAAATATCCCAATGCTTTACTCTCATATGCTTATGAGCATAAACTGCAATGGACCTAAGTTCAAGCACAGTTTTAACTGCTTGATAGTTTCAACAATGGCTGTTAGTGTACTTTCTATTAGCATCGTCTATCCGGTGTCTATTTCGCGCTGAATAATGCAACAATTAATGAGAAAAAATGTGTTAAAAGCCTACGCAAATTTTTTAAAATTAGTCAAACATTTTTCGCATAGTGACGAAGCGAGCGAACGCAAGTTCTTCGGCCTTGGTCAGTTTGTTTTGTTACTCACCCTCACCCCCTTCATTTTCAGTCTAAGCCTTTATAGTTTTAGTGAGCCCCAAAGCGTCGCCACTTATTATGAGCACGACCCAGATCGCTTTACACAACAGCTTCTATATCCGCCACCACCTACTCAGCTAAGTACGCATGAAACGAGAGATTTAAAGCGTTGTGCGAAATATCTTGCATCCCACAAAGGCAGCCGAATTCGTGATCGCATTAAAAAACACTGTAAAGCACTTGAAGACAAGCAAGCAAAATATGAAGCTGCGGTTACCGCCAGCACTCATGCAGAAGCATTCCGTAATGGCGTAGCCCCTAACCTCACATGCAAGCCGCCGTTATCTTGTCTCAGCGTTGAAAAATCCACGCAAGCTTCCTATACCAATTTGCTCGGCCTTAATGCAACAACAGACAGTTGGCAGCAAGTGAATGGTTTGGCTTGGTTGTTAGGTCTCTTCCTGATTTTTCCAACCATCATCTTTTGCATTAGGCGTCGAAAATGGGGCCTACTGTTATTGGGCCTAGCTGTCCCTGCGTACCACTATCTCTTATTTATTGCCAGCTCTGTATTTAATATTGACGCGCTTTCTCAATGGCAACTCACTCACTTGCTCATCCCCAAAATTGCCTTTTGTTGGTTTTCTCTAAAGGGCCAAATACGTTCAAAGTCTTTTGTTTACTTTATAGTCGTTTTGTTCCTGAGCACGCTAATACCCAATCTACTTTCCGTAGAAGATACGTTTAATACCATAAAAGCACAGCTACCCATCGTTGTCTTTATTTTGATTGCTGCAATGTTCCGCTTATTGGTAAAAGGCGCGCGCGAGAACTTTTATTTGTTGCAAAACTTGGGTTGGTCAAAAGGCTTAAAAACAGCAGGTCGCACCATTTTATTATGGTTACCATTGTTTATACTCGCCTCGCCTTTTATATACATCACAGAAGTCGCTTTACCCATTAAAACCGTTGACCAATTGCATAAGAAAGGTTTGCTGAAATTTAACCATCAACACGACTTGCGTGATAACGCATTACAAACAGCAGCATTACAAGCGGATAACACCATTTACCAATGGACAATCGCCATTGCTGAAATAAAACATGACATCAAAACCAACAAAGCAATGCTAGAAGAAAAAGGGCTCGAACAAAGTATCATGGAACAATTTGATGCCATTGTCCCTAACAGACTACAGTACGAACCCTATGATTCTGACGCTCTAATTGTAGCGCCAGTCGTCGAGCTCAGTGTTGATGCGGCACAAGCATCCACCAATAAAGCTTTTCAAGGTTTTATTAATACAATACGCGGCAGATTAAGCACCTTTTTAGAAGAAAAAGAAGACGCATTTCAAGCTGCATTAAATGGTACAGAGGCGGAAGCCATTGCTTTTATTGACGAGCAATATCAAGCTGGGCGGGATAAAATCCTTGCTTTCAACCGAAGCGAACAAACAGGTCTATGGTGGACATTAATTTATTTACGCGCACTGCATCAACTCAGCCTGCTAATTTTTACCTTTGTCTGCATCAAAAGTCTGATGTATGTTTTTGCGCGCGTCTGTTTTAATCGCGATACAGGTACCTTTGTTACCTTAGGTGATACGCAAGAAAAAGATCTAGCGCTACCCGAATCGGCAGTACACCCCAGTGGGCAGACTTATGAAATTCAGGGCGATTCTGACCAAACCTTTTTTATCTCACGCCGCTTTCAATGCCGTGGTAAAGCGCCTAACTTTAAAGTACCACAGCCCTTTTATGCGCCTATTGCAAGAATATTCAACCGCGCCTACACCATGAATAAAGTGAGCATAAAGGCGGGTGACCCCACGGTCAGTTGCTCAGCAACAAAAGGCATGGAATTTTTTGAATGGTCATTAGATGAAGGTGAAACCGTCATCTTTGATTACCACTATTTTGTCGGCATGTCAGACAGCATCAAGCTGTCCACCTTGATTAGCCCAAGAATGACATCATTGCTATTAGGCAAAATGATTTATTCACAAGCAACTGGTCCTGGAAAACTTATTCTTGTTGCTAAAGGCCGTGCTGAAATACTAGGCCATGAGACCAACACTGGCAGCTTGCCGCCTGAGCGACTAATAGGAATGCATAAACATACACGGCTACATATTGATAGTGAGCTAGATATACTCAACGTCTACTTAAGCACCGCCTATATCCATCCCACTGGTGGCGGTTATGCATTAGTGGACGTTGATAGTCAACGTGGCAGTAAATCTGGCCTCGGCAGCTTCTTGAAACACTTTATATTGCCACTATAACGATAAAGCTTATTTTAACAATTAACTAACGATACAATAAGATATGTTCCGTATGAAGATTTGGTTCAACTGTTTACTTTGTGCATTTTTACTCACTAGCGCTTATGCCACAAAAGCAGCATCCCTAGAGGTAACGCTACTAGGAACTGGGACACCAAAGCCCGACATCCATCGCTTTGGTCCATCAACCGTGATTGAAGCAAATGGCCACTACTTTCTTTTTGATGCTGGCCGAGGTGCAAGCATTCGTCTGAAACAGGCTAATATACCGATCCAGCAGATTAACCATATTTTTCTTACACACTTACATTCTGATCACATTAGTGGGTTTTCAGATTTATGGTCAACAAGCTGGATATGGCAGCGTCAACAACCATTACATGTATATGGCCCTAAAGGGACTAACGCATTTGCACACCATTCATACCAAGCACATAGCCAAGATATTCATTTTCGTACTAAAAATACAGGCCTTAGCGAATCAGCTTCGCAATTACAATCTAAAGAGATTAATGATGGTGAAGTGGTCTTTGAGAAAGATGGTATCCGAATAATCGCATTTCTAGTTGACCATAAAGTCGTAGCGCCTGCATTTGGATATCGTCTTGAATACGGTAATCGCGTTGTCGTTATTTCGGGCGATACTACTTACTCAGAAAACTTAATTAAATATGCACAAAATGCTGATGTTTTAATTCACGAAATTGCTGCAGCGATGCCTGCAGCATTAAAGAACAATATAAAACTACAGAAAATTTTGCGTTATCACACAACGCCAGAACAAGCTGCACGGATTTTCCGTAAAACAAGACCGAGGCTCGCTGTATATAACCATGTTTTGCTTTTTGGCATAAAAGAAGATGAGGTTATGCAAAAGACCGGTGAGCATTACGATGGCAAAGTCATGATGGGGCAAGATTTAATGAAAATAAAAGTCGGTGAGAAAATCTCTATTAGTAAATAAAAGCAACTTAATGACATATCTCTATGGAGCCTTCAAGTACTCCCTTGCAATAAAAGCATATGCTTAAGCGCATACCTTAGTTCATTGATTTTAGAAACTAATTTAGCCTGATTTTTTATCTAATATCGGATTTCGATAACTTCGAACTCTTCTTCGCCGTTAGGTGTTCTAACACGAACAACATCCCCTATCGACTTACCATGCATCGCCCTAGCCAATGGCGAAACCCATGAGATATAGCCTTTCTTTGGATCGAGTTCATCTTTACCGACAATACGGTAAGTCACCTCACTATCATCGTTCAAGTTGAATAAGGTCACCCAAGCGCCAAAGAAAACTTTTTCTAGATGTTGCTGCTCTTTACTATCAACCACTTCTGCAAAGTCCATGCGTTTCATCAAATGACGGCAACGGCTATCGATTT
Source organism: Methylophilaceae bacterium (assembly GCA_006844635.1). Classification (GTDB taxonomy): domain Bacteria; phylum Pseudomonadota; class Gammaproteobacteria; order Burkholderiales; family Methylophilaceae. The sequence goes on from SPJO01000110.1 coordinate 18,012, forward strand.
GGCGCAGGCGACGCTTGCCGTAGATATAATCACCGTTTTCACTGCGGTCACCATTGCTGGCTGCCCAGGCGACAGTACGCACGACTTCTGGCCGTTCAACTTTATACAGTTGGTGAAACTCAGCTTCTAATGCGGCAAAACCTTCTGGTGTAATGTAATTTTTTTCGTCAGTTGCGGCCATTAGACTCTTGGTTTTCTAGTAACTTTACGTCATAAACAAAATACTCGGTATCGCCAAAGCAAGAGGTAGGAATCCATTTATGCTGCTTGTATAGCAAACGCACACGCTGCCCTATTGTTTTATTAATCTTATCAAATACGTCTTTATTTTTTGCCGTGAATAAAAACTTTTCTGCTTGTGTCCCTGGAATCGTCACTAGTACCAACTCACCTTCATAAGTTTTACAGACAAAGCCTTTTTCAGAAATTTTTTGCACAAAACCTGCACGCTCACCTGAGGAATAAACCCAGTGCAACGTCATAAACGTATAGATGACAAACAACAGTATTGGGATGAATAACAACCCAAACCACTTCATGCCTTTTTTGATGCCTGCCAACATAAACCTTGCTCCAACACAGTTAGTTAATATTAATATTGGGACATTATCTAACAAAAGCAATACAGCCACTAGTTTTTAAAAGCTTAAATTGTATGAAGAAAAGGCTTGCCTCGTTTACAATAGCGACATGTCTTTAGCAGCTTCGTCACTCATTCTTTGCGCTACGCCGCGGCTAGCCCGTAGTCTACAAACAGTGCACCGTGAGCGGCAGTTGCAAGCCGGGGAAAACCAATGGCATGCAGCCGCTATTACCACCTTAAACGAGTGGCTTAACAGTGTGATTGAGTCAGCAGTGTTACTCGGCGAAATAGAGGCAAAACATGTCCCAACTGCCGCACTCAATACCACACAAGAAGGTCTGTTATGGGAGCAAAGTATCCAGCAATGTTTGCAGTCACATGATGCGGCAGACTTATTTGATACAGCAGGATTAGCTGGTGCAGCCATGGAAGCTAATCGCTTATTAGGCGAATGGCGTTTAAATTTATCTACCGATAACACCACGGAAGAAACACAACAGTTCTTACAATGGCGTGAACAATTCCAAACCTTATGTAAGCAAGCGAATGTTTTAGAGGCTGTGCGCTATGAAGATTGGCAAATCACCTGTATTGAGCGTGATGCGGGCCAGTTGCCGCAATGCATTCAGTTAGCAGGCTTTGACCGGATTCACCCGCATACCAGGCGTTTAATACAAGCATTAGAAAAACGTGGCGTGTCTGTCAGCACATACCCATTGACACTTGAGGCGCCACAAACACAGTCGCATGTCTTGTTAAATGACCAAGATGAGGAGTGTCGTGCAGCAGTCGCTTGGGCTCAGACACAGCTTTCAAACAAGCCAGAAAGCAACATTGCCATTGTGGTGCCTGAGCTTGAGACGTTACGAGACAAACTATCACACCTGCTGGATGATACGTTTCATCCGCAAACAGCGGCGCCTGCTTTTGCCGAACAACAACGCTGTTATGACTTTACGTTAGGCGTGCCGCTTTCGAGCCTGCCGATTATCAATACCGCTTTAGCTTTATTGCGCTTTGCTTGGCAGCGACAGCCCATCATGCAAGCCGATATTGCCGCTTTGCTACAAAGTGCGTATTGGTCAGCGAGTCAGCAAGAAGCCGACGCACGTGCACAACTGGATGCACGCATGCGTCAACAGTTGCCACTGAGCATCAAAAATCATCGTTTCCTCCGTTTCGTACAACATGCATGCGAAGGTGAACATCCATTAGCACTCTCTCAACTGCTTGCTGATACCGATGAACTATTGGGATTGGCACAAGCCAATGGCCGCCAACAAAGTGCTGCTACTTGGGCTGAGGTGTTTCAATCGACGCTGAAAGCATGTCATTGGCCCGGTGAGCGTCATTTATCTAGCCATGAGTATCAAGCGGTACAAGCATTTGAGCGCGTACTGCAACAGTTAACCAGTTTAGAAAGCTTAGTGGGTAACATTAATGCTAATGAGGCCATTAAACGCCTCACGCAACTGTGCAAAGCACAAATATTCCAAGCTGAACGTAAAACACAAGCATCGATACAAGTGATGGGCATGCTAGAAGCTGCCGCCGCTCCTTTAGATGCGATTTGGGTGATGGGCATGAATGACCATGTTTGGCCGCCTATTGCGAGGCACAATGCTTTATTACCTGCGGACTTGCAGCGCCAAGCGGGAACGCCGAATGCAAGCAGCGAAGTGCAAGCCGCTTTTGCCAATGCTATTCATCAACGCTTAATCCGTAGTGCACACCAAGTGATTTTTTCTAGTGCAGATAAAGATGGAGAACGCCAATTGCGTATTAGTCCACTGATGGTGGACATCCCCGTCTCAACAGACATACCCACCCCTGTTAACTCGCTAGCAGAACGCTTAGCCCAAGATAGCCAACATGATTGGCAATGGTTGGACGACAACCAAGCGCCACCCGTGCAAGCGGGTGAGCACATTAGTGGCGGCACGGGTTTATTAAAAGCACAGGCCACCTGCCCTGCTTGGGCATTCTATCAATACCGATTACACGCTAGAAAACTTGGTGAGCCAGTAAATGGTTTAGATGTTATGGAGCGCGGTACTTTAGTGCATGCAGTCCTCACTGCTTATTGGCAAGATAGAGGTTCGAGTGATTTACAAGACAGCATTCCGGAAACGCTCAGAGAAACACTGCTTTCAATCGCAGAAACCATCCTAGCAACCTTTAATGCAGAGCGCGATAACGTATTTTCAGTGGCCTTTCTCCAGTTAGAGGCTGAGCGCTTAAGTAAGCTGGTCTTTGCTTGGTTGATTGAAGTCGAAATGCTGCGCCCGCAAGGCTTTCAAGTCAGTGCTTGCGAACAGGAACATAATATCGCCATTGAGGGCGTGCGCATTAAACTGATCATCGACCGTGTTGATACTTTGGATGATGGCCATTTATTAGTCATGGACTATAAAACTGGCCGCCAGTTAGATTATAAAAACTGGGCAGAAACACATATTACCGAGCCACAGCTACCTATTTACGCCGCATTTATCCTGCAAGATGCAGATGTCGGCGCAGTTTGTTATGCCAAAGTGCGCCCTGCAGATAATGCATTTATTGGGATTTCCGCGACAGAGGCACTAGTACAAGGTGCGACCATATTCGATGACAAACGCGGTAGGAAAATTTTTGATGAAACACGCTTCCCAGATTGGAATAGCGTCTTGTCGCATTGGAAAACACAAATTACTGCCACAGCACGTAGCCTTAAGGCCGGTGATGCAGCCGTGCAATTTAACGATGAAAGTCAACTCATCTTCTGTGATGTTACGCCTTTACTCCGTCTGCCAGAACGGCAACTGCAGTTTGAGCATCAGCATGAAAGTCAATCATAAAAATGCAGCCAGATCGTTTACAGGAAGATAGTCTGAGCCGCGACCAAGCACTCGCCATTGATTCATTTATTGTTGAAGCCCCTGCTGGCGCTGGTAAAACAGAGCTGCTGACACAGCGCTTTTTGAAACTCTTATCCTTGGTTGAGGCCCCCGAAGAAATTATCGCTATCACCTTTACGAATAAAGCTGCATCTGAAATGAAAACGCGGATTATGGATAGCTTAACAATGGCGGCGGCTGGTGAGCTGCCTACATTAGCGCATAAGCAAACCACATTCAAGCTCGGCCAAACCGTTCTAGCGCGTTCTGCACATTTAGATTGGCGCTTGTTAGAAACACCGTCGCGTTTGCGTATTTACACCATTGATTCACTCAGCGCGAACCTTGCACGACAAATGCCACTGCTGAGTCGATTTGGTACGCAACCAGGCGTCCGCGACGATCCGGCAATACACTATGAGGCCGCCGCCACACGTGCCATCGAGCACCTGGATAACGCGGATTATGGTCATATTGTGCATGATGCTTTGCGCTACTTTGATAATGACACTTACAAACTGACGCAATTACTGGCCGACATGCTGTCAAGACGTGATCAATGGCTGCGTTATACGCAAAGCGAGAATACCGCATTAGCCGCAGAAACTGCTTTAGCGAGCATGGTTGAAGCAGATCTGCTACTTGCTGCCGAAGCGCTACCTACACGCAGTCAAACAGCGTTAATGCCTCTAGCAAGGTTTGCGGCTAGCAACCTACCGAACGATAGCACCATTGCGCCATTACTTGACTGGCAAACACCACTGAGTGCAGATGCGAATGCCTTGCCTGCATGGCAAGCTGTGGCTGATTTGCTGCTCACTGCTGCTGGCACCTTCCGAAAAAGTTTAAATAAAAACATGGGATTTCCAGCCACAAACGAATCCAAACCACATAAAGAAGCCTTGTTAACGCTAATTAGTGATTTACAGCAAGACAGCAATGCTGAGCAAGCACTAGCTCGGTTACGCATACTGCCACAACCACAACAAGATGCTGATACTTGGCATATGATTGCGACATTGGCGCAATTACTCCATATTGCCGTGGGCGAGCTATGGCTGATTTTCCAAGCGCACGGGGAAGTCGACTTTGTGGAGGTGGCGAATCGCGCCTTACTGGCCTTAGAAGATACAACTGGCGATTCAACTGACCTTGCGATGAAACTGGATTATCGTATCCAGCATTTACTGGTCGATGAATTTCAAGATACCAGCCCATCGCAAATTAAACTAATCCAAGCCTTAACCAATGGTTGGCAAGCAGATGATGGCCGCACCTTATTTTGTGTTGGCGATCCAATGCAATCGATTTACCGCTTCCGTAAAGCCAATGTCGGCTTGTTTTTAAAGGTGGCGCAACAAGGCATTGGTCACCTACCGCTTAAACCCCTCAAGTTATGGCGTAATAACCGCTCCACCCCTGCTGTTGTTGATTGGGTAAACACGGCTTTCGCTACCGTTTTCCCTCAGCAAGACAGCATCTCGCGCGGCGCGATTGCTTACCGTCCATTTGTCGCAACCAAAGCCACGGAAGCAGGTGCAGGGGTCACGATTCACCCATTACTGCATGACAAAGCATCGCTCAGTGACGATGATGATACCGCCCTACCTAATGATACGCGCCAAATAGAAGCCGACCGTATTATTGAGATTATTCAACAAACCAGAGCAGATAAGCCAGATGCCACGATTGCCGTATTGGTTCGCGCGCGTAACCATCTCAAGGCGCTGGTCACAGAAATACGACGTAACCACCCACAATTAAGCTTTCAAGCGGTGGAAATAGAAGAGCTAGCCAATAGACAGGTCGTGCAGGATTTATTATCGCTGACTTATGCCTTGCACCAACGTGCTGACCGTGTGCATTGGCTTGCCGTCTTACGCGCGCCGTGGTGCGGTCTCACATTAGCTGATTTACATGCGCTTATTGCGGATGATCAACATAGCACCTTAATGCAGTTAATGCATGACGAAACACGTTTAAATACGCTTAGCGACGATGGCCGTCGTCGTTTGCAACACGTGAGGACGGTATTCTCACAAGCACTCGCACACCAAGGCCGCATGCGCGTCAGCCGCTGGTTACATGGCGTGTGGCTGATGTTGGGAGGTGCAGATTGTCTATGGGAGGCTGGCGATGTACGTGATGTACAAGCATTTTTCGACCGTGTGCAACAATTAGAATTAGCCGGGCAGTTTTCACCACAACATTTAGCAGAGGAAGTACAAAAACTATACGCTGCCCCAGATGCTAAAGCCGATGGTCAACTACAGTTTATGACGATTCACAAATCCAAAGGGTTGGAATTTGATACCGTTATCCTTCCAGGCTTAGACCGCAAAACAGGCATCAATGAACAGCCATTACTATTATGGGAAGAAGTATCCTCCAATACTGCAGAATCAAACGATATCGACCTTGTGGTCGCGCCGTACACTCCCAAAGGTCAACAAGATGGTAGCGTGACACCCTATGACTACCTAAAACAATTAGAGAAAGAACGCGCGACCTATGAAGATGCGCGCGTGTTGTACGTAGCGGCTACACGGGCTGAACGCTGCTTGCATTTACTTGGCGCTGCTAGCGTTGATGCAAAAGATCAATTAAATGCCCCTAAGAACACTTTTTTAGCCATGTTATGGCCTGTGATCAGCCACACATTTACTGAAGACGCATTTATTCAACCGCAAGAGAGCAGCACAACAAGCATAGAAGCAGGGCTCAGCGATTTTGCACCACAGCTTATTCGCTTAACAAATACAGTAATTCCAGCGGCGTTAGCTGAAACACCCGCCGCAACAACAGAAAATGAGTTAAATGAGAATAAAGAAGAAAATAACAACACATTAGACGCAGATGTTGGCACGTTGGTGCACTTTTACTTACAGTTGATTGCGGAGCAAGATATTAGCCAATGGTCAGCCGAGCGTATCGCACAGTTAAATAAGGCAATGTTTCGCTGGTTTAAACAGCGTCACTATGACGAAGCACAATCAAACACAGGCACCGCACGCACCATTGCATGTCTGCAGACAACACTAAACAGCGACCAAGGTCGCTGGGTATTGCAGTCTCGTGATATTGCCGCAAATGAGCTAGCTATTGAATTCAGTGTAAACGGTGTTGCCAATAAAAAAGTGGTTGATCGCACCTTTGTTGAAGACGGCGTCCGCTGGATTATCGATTACAAATCAGCAAGCTTAAACGATAATGCATCAGAGGCTCAACTGCTAGAAGCCGCCAAGCAATATCAAACGCAGCTAAACGATTATGAAAAACTATTTATAGATGAAGGTTTACCAATCAAAAAAGCCATTTTCTTCGCCAGCCTTGGTAAGCTTATTCAAATCTAAGCAGTGTTTTCTGGCACGCTATCAATATGCAATGTTTGTGTTGGAAAGGCGATTTCAGCACCTTGATCTGCAACAATATCGGCAATCCGAAGCAACACATCCTGTTTTACTGCATGAAAATCAGCCCAGACAACTGTTTTAGTAAAGGTATAGATAAAGAAGTCCACCGAAGAAGCATTAAAGGCATTGAAGTTTACAATCAATGTTTTGCTGGTATCAATCTCTGGGTGCGCTTTTAACATTGCCTTGACGTCATCAACAATAGCCGCCATTTTGCTCATATCATCATAGCGAATACCTATCGTCTCTTTAATGCGTCGATTCGTCATGCGCGAAGGGTTTTCTAATGCGACAGTCGTAAACACCGCATTTGGCACATAAATAAGATTTTTATTAAAGCGTCTAATTTGGGTATAGCGCCAACTAATTTTCTCGACAACTCCCTCAATATCCTTATCTGGCGAACGAATCCAATCCCCAACGACAAATGGACGGTCGGTATAAATCGTAAAACCACCAAAGAAATTAGCCAGTATATCTTTTGCCGCAAAACCGATCGCAATACCACCAATACCACCAGCAGCCAGCAAACCTGAAACACTAAAGCCTAAGGTCTGCATCAACGTCAGCACAGCAGCGATGATAATGATTAAATGGCCGAGTTTGGACAATGCATCGACCGTTGTATGGTCAACCTCTTCACCATGGACCTCTTGCTTTTCTAAATACTTCTCGCAAGCAAAAGTAATTAAGCGCCAACAGAACCAAGCCAAACAAATGGTAATCCCGACTTCTCTTAATACCGGAATAAATTCAAATATTTCATCTTTGTTCTGGCTACCAATAATAGACAGTGAAACCGTAAGGCCAATGACCCAAATCACATATGGCAATGGCTTAATTGCTGCAAGCAATAAAGCATCGTCCCAATGGCTGCGTGTTTTCTCTGTGGCTTTTAATAATTTAGCCAGCAGATAGGAGACGATAAAATGAAGCACAATCGTTAATGTAATGACAGTAATGAGCTTGAGTAACCACAGCTCGGAAATGCCAAAAATCTCAACGTCTTTTAAAAACTGATTCAACCCAATCTCCTTTGATGTAACGGTGCACTTTACTATAGCGAGAATATACCATGATTCAATTTTAAAAAACCGCACGTGATAAAGTATCGTGTAAAATTCGACACCAACAATCACAAAGCAAGCAGTTAATTCAACATGAAAATTTTCTCAGCCCTCTATGACCGTGTGATGACTTGGTCTAAACGCCCTAATGCGCCTTGGTATTTAGGTATTTTAAGCTTTGCGGAATCATCCTTTTTCCCGATACCGCCAGATGTGATGCTTGCACCAATGAGCCTGGCTAATCCGTCAAAAGCATGGCGGTTGGCATTGATCACCACTATTATGTCTGTATTAGGCGGTTTGCTTGGCTACCTGATTGGCGCAACAGCATTTGATGCAATAGCACCTTATTTACAAGAAAGCGAACGCTACTGGGCAGGCTATCAGAAAGCAGAAGTCTGGTTTAAAGAATGGGGAGTATGGGCTATCTTTCTAGCGGGCTTCTCCCCTATTCCCTATAAAGTATTCACCATTGCAGCAGGTGCACTGGCCATGCCATTACTACCATTCACGATTGCCTCATTCTTTGGTCGAGGCGCCCGCTTCTTTATGGTGGCTGGCCTGATGAAATGGGGCGGTGAAAAAATGGAGAAAAACCTAAAAAAATATGTAGACCGCATTGGCTGGGCAACAGTTATTTTAATCATCATCGCTGTTGCGATTATTAAATTAAAATAACCGGATTAAACAAACTGTTGTAGTAGCTCTTGAATTAGCTCGACACGGTGATTGATATTACCTAACTCAACGGACACCCGTAGCTTTTCTGGGCCATTCATTCGGCACCGTTTATCCCGCTGCAATAAGTTAATCAGCTTAAGCGGGTCAATATCAGCTTTAGGATTAAACTGCAATTGAATCGCCGCATCGGATGCATCAATCTTGACAATACCCAAAGGCTTAGCAGCAATCCGCAATCGATGGCAAGCCATCAACGCCTCTCCTGCGCCTGGCAATAAGCCGAAGCGATCGATGAGCTCCTCTTGCATTTCATCTAAGGCTTCGTCAGTTTCACAATTGGCTAATCGTTTATAAATAACCAAGCGCTCATGCACATCATGGCAATAGTCCCCAGGCAGTAATGCTGGCGTATGCAGGTTAATCTCGGTTGTCACCCCTAGTGGCGCATCTAAGTCAGGCTCAGTACCCGCTTTAAGCTGCTTAACCGCATGATTCAACATATCGGAATACATACTAAAGCCAATGGCTTGCATTTCACCACTTTGCCCATCACCGAGTAACTCACCCGCACCACGAATTTCCAAGTCATGCATCGCTAGATGAAAGCCAGCGCCTAAGTCTTCCATCAGTTGAATGGCTTCAAGGCGCTTTTGCGCCTGCTTGGTAATCTTGCGATCTGGTTCAGTCAGCAAATATGCGTAGGCTTGATGATGCGATCGACCGACACGGCCACGTAATTGATGTAACTGCGCTAAACCAAATCGATCCGCTTTATTCATGATAATCGTATTGGCTGTCGGGACATCAATCCCTGTTTCAATAATCGTCGTACACAGTAGTAAATTAGAACGCTGATGATAAAAATCACGCATAACATGCTCTAGTTCACGCTCTCTTAACTGACCATGTGCAATGGCAATACGCGCTTCAGGCAGTATTTTTTCTAGTTTTTCTTTCTGGACAAAAATGGTATCGACTTCATTATGTAAGAAGTACACCTGCCCACCACGCTTAAACTCCCGCATCACTGCTTCACGAATAATGCCTGCAGAATAGTCAGTATGGAATGTTTTAATCGCTAACCGCTTTTGTGGTGGTGTTGAAATAACTGAGAACTCACGTAAGCCTTCCATTGCCATACTCAAGGTACGCGGTATCGGCGTTGCCGTTAATGTCAGCACATCAACCTCTGCACGCAGCGCTTTCATCTGTTCCTTTTGACGCACACCAAATCGGTGCTCCTCATCCAAAATAGCTAGGCCTAAATTTTTAAACTTCACATCTTTTTGGATTAAACGATGCGTACCAATAATAATGTCAATCTTACCCTCAGCCAGCCCTTCCAAGGCTTCTGCTTGTTCTTTCTTCGTTCTAAATCGTGATATCTCAGCAATCTTAATCGGCCAATCGGCAAAGCGATCCACAAAGTTTTGATAGTGTTGCTCAGCTAACAATGTTGTGGGCACCAACACGGCAACTTGTCGGCCGCCCATGACCGCTACGAAAGCTGCCCGTAGCGCCACCTCTGTTTTACCAAAGCCAACATCGCCACAGACCAAACGGTCCATTGGTCGACCTGACTGCAT
>SPJO01000016.1 GCA_006844635.1 Methylophilaceae bacterium
GGTCATCAACAGCAATATCAAATCACCGAAACCAATATCGTTGATGTCCGCCAAGGTGCTTTTTATGTGGATGAGCAGCAATCAGGCTTATCTCTCATGACTTGCTGGCCAATGGATAGCATTGTGCCCGGCGGCCCTTTACGTTATGTCGTTTCAGGAGAAAAAATATCATGATTATGCTTACTAAGATTAAAAGACTCATTTTGCTTTATATCATTTTGTTGGTTAGCGTTAGCGCTTTCCTGCTATACGGTTTAGACTGGCTCGGTTATGCGCATATAATGGTTGCACTGGCTTTTATTGGCCCGTGGCGTGACCCAGTTAAGAACATCTGGGTCATACAGTTTGGCATTATTGTCAGCCTATTAACCCTGCCAGTCGCCTTTATATTGGGCTATCAAAGCGAAATGCCGATATGGTGGTCATTGATTGATTACATTTTCGGCATTATCAGCGCTGGGTTACTGCTTTACATCAAACACCTAATTGATCAATTGGAAGCATACTTTACCTACCAATCGATGTGCACACCGATTGCAGATTATCCGCGTGACCAGATAGTAAATCATGCTTACATTTAATGTTAGCTGTCATCTTTTAGCCGACTCTTCAGTATAATCATAGAATGCAGTTACACTACCAATCTGTTGGCACAGGCCAACCACTGATACTACTACATGGTTTATTTGGTTCTGCTGATAACTGGGGAATTGTGACCAAACACTTCTCACAGCAATACCACGTCATCAGCGTTGACTTACGTAATCATGGGCGATCACCACACCATGATTCACAAAGCTATGAAGACATGGCGAATGATTTGCTGACCTTATGCGACACACTGAACCTCGACAAAATTCATCTGCTCGGGCATTCAATTGGCGGCAAAGTGGCTATGCAGTTTGCCACACAATATCCAGGTCGAATTGAAAAACTAATTGTGGTTGATATGGCAATGCGTACCTATCAAGATACACATACCGACTTAATGAACGCGATGATGGCAGTTGATTTGCGCAATATGCAATCACGCAATGACGTTGATAAAGCGTTACGCGATGCGATTCCAAATATATTGGTGCGCCAATTTCTACTCATGAATTTAATCAAAGTAGACGCGCAGTTACAGTGGCGTATTAACTTACCGGCACTCAAAGCCAATTACCCTACACTGCTATCTACAGTTTGTGAAAACGTACAATATGACCAGCCTTGCTTGTTTATCCGTGGAGAACGTAGCGATTACATCAACGCAGATGACATCACACAAATTCAAACACATTTTACGCAAGCAAAATTTGTGAACTTACCAACAGACCACTGGGTACATGCCGAACAACCTGATGCTTTTAATGCGCTTGTTGAACGATTCCTTAAAAACTAACGGGCAACCCTCGCCCCATCTAAGTTAATTAGTTAATGGGCTTTACGCTCCCACAGTCAGCCTTAAGCCACTGGCCTGAGCCCCTCATTGTCGTATTGCCATCAGGAGACCTAACTTCTGTCACTGAGGTCCATTTTTTCTTATTAATATGCGTCATCGTCGACTTGATGTCGGCCTCGTTTGGTGCACCGCAGTGCACTTTACTGATGGTTTGTTTACCACTATGTTTGACATCTACAACCTTACAGTTTTCCCCAGGGTTCTGCTGCCCAGCATAACCACGTTGGATTTGTTCTTTAGTCATACAAACAGAAACACCACGATCCATCATCTTTCGCATTTCTGGTGGTAGGTTTGCCATCGCCTTCTCCATTTCTGGATTAATGCTTTTAACTTGCCATAGCCCTGGCTCTATACTCCCAGTCTCCGCATTAGCAATGAAAGAAAGTAATAACGCACTGATTCCGAATACCCGAGCAGTAATAGTCATGTAGTCCCCAATAAAATGAATAGGTGTATAGTTATCATAGCAAAAATAATACTTAACAGGACTTTTATGATTAACTTTCACGATAATGTCATTATTGTTAACCCATTCCCAATTAAGGGTGGTGAAAGGTTTGTTTAAATGAAAAAAATCCATTTATTAAGACATGCTAAGTCAGATTGGGCTGACCCAACCCTTGCAGATATTGATCGGCCGCTGAATGCGCGCGGCATTCGTACCGCAAAGTTTATGGCCAATCAATTACATGAGGCTGGCTGCCCATTTATCAATGTGTTTTGCAGCCCTGCTGTGCGGGCGCAATCGACAATTACTTTAATAAGTAAGCAATTACCTGATCTGAATATCAGATGGCAAACAGATGAAGCCTTATACACGTTTGAAGCTAGCCACTTACGCCAGTGGGTTCAGTCTTTGGATGAATCGATTTCCGAATTGCTAATTGTCGGGCATAACCCAGCTTTCACTTACTTTTGTAATGAATTAAGTCATGGGGGTATAGCCAATATCC
>SPJO01000099.1 GCA_006844635.1 Methylophilaceae bacterium
CACCAGAAACAACATGCTTATCGTATAAGAAGCTACCAATTTTAAGCTTACCATCAAGCAACAAAGTGCTTAATGCGGACAAGTCTGGCGGCTGACTGCTGCTTGAGCTGCTACTGCTTGATTTAGCTGGTGGGCCAAGTAGTTTGTTTAAATCTAGCTTATCCGCATTGACGTTAAACTTGATATTCGGTGTTTTCTTAAAGTTGGCAACTGCAACATCACCATTCAGCTTTGTATCAGCTAACACGAGGTTGAATTTGCTGCTGGCAGATTCTTTATTCAAATCTGTATTGGCGCTTAAGTTAAACGTGCCTTTCATTGCACCATTTGGCAAGCTTGGATCTTTAATGTTCAACTGTCCAACCAGTTTTGGAATGTCAAAGATCAAGGCATCGATATTGCCTTTAAATGGCGATGAGAAATCACCGTTAACGGTGCGCTCGCCCTGCACCATTGCAATATCACCTGTAATACCACTACTTTGAATGGCTTTTGGTGAACCGCTCATGTCTGCTAACACCATATTCAGTGTTAAGTTGTCGCTGCCTTTGTTTTGTTTGACTTGTACGGTCACTTTCTCGCTGCTCACGTTGTCGTCATTAATATTAATTGATGGTGCAGTTAAGTCGATGGTTTGCTTCGCACCATCAAAGTCACCAGTGGCAGCGACTGTTAGACCATTAACGAGCACAGCTAAGTTTTCTAACTCGACATCTACATCGCCCGTGGCTTTGACTTCCATGTTTTTGCCGCCGAACATGTCGCCGACGACTAAACTATCTAAGCCTGATACTTTAAAGTGCTGCTTTTCTGGGTCGTATAAAAATTCACCTTTAATCTGTTTTTCAATATTGATAGCAGGCTGGTTAGCGCTTACTTTGAAGCTGGTTTCTAAATCAACAGGCTCGGCTAATGCGACATGCCCAGTGGCTAAATTAAAGTCGCTAATACTGTATTCAGCATCTTGGGTTTCATCTGTGTAGCTAACAGCTGAGTTGGTGATATTAATGCCTTGTACATCAAATTGAATGTCAGAAGATTCTGATGATTCTTCTTGGCTCATGAGGTCATCATAGTTGGTGCTGCCGTCTTTATATTTGACGATGTTTGCATTCGCACCGTCAATATAAATGGTATCGACAACCAGCGAGTTTTTAAGTAAAGGTAATACCGCTAATGCGACTTTAGCACTGTTAACAGAAGCAAAGGTTTTGTCTGATTTATGTTCTGAAATAGATACTTTGCCAAGGTTGGCGCCAAGCTTAGGCCAGAAGGCGAGTGTAATATCACCTTCAATATTCAGTGTGCGATCTTTTTCTGCTTTGACAACATCAATAATGTCTTGCTTGTAGTCATTGGGGTTAAAGGTGGCAGCAAAGTACGCCATTACCGAGAGGGTAAGGATGACAATGCCAACAATAGCAAAAATGGCATATTTCAGTAGTTTGTTCATATTTGTTCCTTCATATGCTTGGTGCAACAGAGCCTTACTTTTTAGAGGGCCTTCTGCGCTGAAAGTTTACCAATAATAAAACAATACGATCGTGCCGAACACGATGCGGTACCATGCAAAAATTGTAAAGTCGTGGTTTTGTACAAAACGAATCAGCACTTTAATCACGATTAACGCTGCGATAAATGCAGTGACAAAGCCGATAAAGAAAATCATCAAGTCATTGGCGGCTAATAAGTCTCTGCTTTTGTATAAGTCATATGCTGTGGCTGCAAACATTACTGGCACGGCCAAGAAAAATGAGAACTCTGTTGCGACTGGCCGAGACAAACCAAAGAGCATGCCGCCAATAATTGTCGAGCCAGCTCTTGATGTGCCAGGGATTAAGGCGATGGCTTGTGCAAAACCGACTTTAAGCGCGAGCTTCCAGTCCATATCATCAACATTGTGGATTCTAATGTTGGCAATTTTTTTCTTCTCAATCCACAAGATAATCAGGCCCCCAACGACCAACGCAATGGCGACTGATTTGGGGTTAAACAGCAAGGCTTTAATTTGTGAATGAAACGCGAGCCCTAAAATGGCTAACGGTAAAAATGCGATGAATAAGTTGAGCACAAATTGCTGAGACTTTGATGCGTTTAAGCTAACCGCAACTTGTGTGAATTTTTGCCGATATTGCCAGACAACGGCAAGAATAGCGCCGAGCTGAATAACGATTTCAAATACATCGCGTTTTTCTTTGGTTAAAAACTCAAGGATGTCACCTGCAATAATCAGATGGCCCGTGCTACTGACGGGGAGAAATTCTGTTGCACCTTCAACGATGCCCATGATAATGGTTTTGAAAATTAAGATGATATCCATGCTATTAAATTTATTCTATTGAGTTTGGAGTGAAAAAAGG
>SPJO01000017.1 GCA_006844635.1 Methylophilaceae bacterium
TGATACTGTTTCCAAAGGCGAGGGCTCTGTTTGGGCCATGTCATTTGGTTTAGGTGGCGGGCGAGGTGAATCGTATGTGAATCTGATTCCAACGCTTTCTGGCGGCACGCATGAGGCCGGTATGCGGAATGGCGTGTATGAGGCGGTGAAAACGTTTATGGAGCATCACAGTATGATGCAGCGTGGCGTTAAGATCACTTCCGAAGATGTGTGGAACAACGTCTGTTTTGTGTTGGCGGCTAAAGTATTAGACCCACAATTCCAAGGTCAAACCAAAGAAAAGCTGACCAATCGTGATGCGATGAAAATGATTGCCTCATCGGTACGACCGATTGTCGAAAATTGGCTGACGCAAAATACAGAACATGCCAAGCGCATTTCTGATTTAGTGAATAGCACGGCTGCGGCGCGTAATAAATCGACCAAGAAGATTGAAAAGCGTAAGACGACGGGAATTAATCTAATGCCAGCCAAGCTGACTGATTGCGAAGCCGCCGGGACGATGGAGGCTGAACTATTCTTAGTGGAGGGTGACTCTGCTGGCGGTAGCGCCAAAATGGGCCGTAATAACGAATTTCAATCGCTATTACCATTACGCGGTAAAGTGCTAAACACATGGGAGGTCGATGCTGGCCGTATCTTTGGTAACTCGGAAGTGCACGATATTTTCGTGGCACTCGGCATCGAGCCACACACCATGGATGATGAGCCTGACTTTTCAGGTCTGCGTTACGGGAAGCTATGCTTGCTTTCTGATGCGGATGTCGATGGGTCACATATTCAAGTATTGCTACTGACCATGCTACTGAAACATGCGCCTAAACTCATTGAGCGCGGCCATGTATATATTTCACAACCGCCGTTATACCGAATTGACGTGCCCGCGCAAGGCAAGACTAAGCCAATGCGTAAGCTATATGTAGCAGATGAGCATGAAAAAATGGCGACTATCGAAAAGTTAAAACGTGAAGGCATTGCAGAAGAGAAGCTGGGTATTCAGCGCTTTAAAGGCTTGGGCGAGATGAATCCTGAGCAATTATGGGAGACGACTTTGTGTCCAGATACACGCCGCTTAATTCAAGTGCGTTTGCCTGAGCTGCAAGTGTCGGAATCTTTTAATATGTTTAATATGTTGATGGCGAAAAATCAATCGCCAGCGCGTAAAGAGTGGATAGAACGTCGTGGTAATGATGTGGAGGCAGATGTTTAATGAATGATGTAACTGATATAGGCAACCTAGAACCAGATGATGATGCCGTTGTCATTGGTCAATATGCGGAAGAAGCCTATTTATCCTACGCCATTTCTGTTGTAAAAGGCCGCGCTTTACCATCGGTTGAAGATGGTCAAAAGCCAGTGCAGCGTCGCATTTTGTATGCGATGAAAGAAATGAATTTAGTGGCAGGTGCTAAACCTGTGAAATCAGCCCGTGTGGTGGGTAATGTACTGGGTATGTATCACCCACATGGTGATAGTTCGGCTTATGAAGCGGCAGTGCGTTTAGCACAAGACTTTACGCTACGTTATCCATTGATTGATGGTCAAGGTAACTTTGGCTCACGTGATGGCGATGGTGCTGCCGCTATGCGATACACAGAGATGCGTTTATCGCCCATTGCCGATTTACTACTCTCTGAAATTGACCGTGGGACGGTCGATTTCCAAAACAACTACGATGGTGCTTTCCAAGAGCCAACCTTACTGCCAGCACGCTTGCCGATGATGTTGCTGAATGGCGCATCGGGGATTGCCGTAGGTATGGCAACCGAAATGGTGCCGCATAATATGCGCGAAGTGGCGAATGCCGTTTTGCATGTCATGTCGAACCCAAAAACGACAACAGATGAGCTAATGGCACACATCCCTGGTCCTGATTGGCCAGGCGGCAGTCAGTTAATTACGAAAACAGCTGATATTCATGAAATGTATGATACAGGTCGTGGCTCACTCAGGTTACGTGCTCGTTGGGTCGTTGAATCCATGGCGCGTGGTCAATGGCGTGTGATTATTAATGAGCTGCCACATGGTGTTTCAGTTGAGACCATTCAAAATGAAATTCTCGCAATATCAAACCCAAAAGCGAAAAAAGACAAAAAAACCATTGATCAAGATCAGCTGCTATTAAAGCAATCTGCCTTGAGCATGATTGATACGGTGAAAAGCGAGGGTCAAAAAGATGTTCGCCTCATCATCGAGCCAAAAACCAGTCGTGTTAATGCAGATGAAATGATGGCCTTTTTGCTGTTGCATACCAGTCTAGAAGTGTCCTGTTCCGTGAATA
>SPJO01000109.1 GCA_006844635.1 Methylophilaceae bacterium
AGAAAGTGCGGCTGATATTTGTACCGGTAGTGGCTGCCTGGGCGTCTTACTTGCTCACGCCTTCCCGCATGCAGCAGTAGACGTCATCGACATTTCTGATGATGCCATTGATGTTTGCAATATCAATATTGCAAACTATGGACTAACAAATCAAGTCAATGCAATACAATCAGATATGTTTAGCGCATTAAACGGCAAGGTATACGATTTAATTATCAGCAACCCACCTTATGTCGATGCACCAAGCATGGCACAGCTGCCTGAAGAATATCGCAATGAACCACAGCTAGCACTAGGTAGCGGTACCGATGGTTTAGACCACACACATACCATTTTGCGTGAAGCCGCTGATTATCTAAGCGATGCTGGAGTGCTAATCGTGGAAATTGGGCATAACCGTGAAGCCTTATTGGAAGCCTATCCAAACACACCATTTGTCTGGCTAGATACGAGTGGTGGCGACCAATTTGTGTTCTTGCTGACGAAGGCACACCTGCTAGCCATCTAAGCAAGCGGTATATCGTTTAACTTCTAATACGACGCTTGCTTGGTTTTCTTTTAGGCCCTTTTGATGCACGTGGCTTACGTGAGTTCGTTTTTGCATGCTTACCGTCACTATCACCGGCTTGGCTTTCTTCATCACGTGCTTTTGGCGGATGATCCAACACCCGCCCTCGACGTTTACGCACCCTTGGTTTAAACACGGTCGTCGCTTTATCACGCTCTCGTTGACTTAACTGCTTTGGCGGCGCTGTCGGCACCGGCATCTCTGCCCATTCTAGCAGGTCGACCACTTGTTTTTGTTCCAGTTTCAGCATGCTGCCGCGCTTCACTCTTGAAGGTAGTGCGATTGGTCCAAAGCGCACACGCATCAATCGGCTAACAGGCATATTGAATGCTTCAAACAGCCTCCTTACCTCACGGTTACGGCCTTCACGCAGCACCACCTGATACCAATGGTTCGCCCCTTCACCACCTTGTGGGCTGATGGAGTCAAATGCTGCTGGACCATCTTCTAGCTCGATGCCTTGGGTTAGTTGTAGCAATTGCTCATCATCCAATTCACCAAAAATACGGACTGCGTACTCCCGTTCAACTTCATAACGTGGGTGCATAAAGCGGTTCGCCAACTCACCAGAAGTAGTAAAAACCAACAAACCAGACGTATTAATATCCAGCCGCCCAATCGCGACCCATTTACCCGTTTTCAAGCGTGGTAATTTATCGAAAACACTCGCGCGGCCTTCTGGATCATCTGCGCTAACAATCTCACCATCTGGTTTATGATAAATCAAGACTTGTGGTAACTCTGCATCAAATGACAAGCGGACAGGCCGTCCATCCAAACGCACCTCATCATAGCGCGTCACACCAACACCACGTTGTGCTATTTCACCATTCACAGTCACTCGACCAGTTTCTATTAACTTTTCCATCTCACGACGTGAACCTAAGCCCGCACCCGCTAATAACTTGTGCAAGCGTTGCGTTGGCATTGCAGGCGCATCGGCTCCATCTAATGGTTGATCAAACGCCTTTCTGGGAGATGTATTTTTTTCTTGCGGTTTTCTAAAAGGACGGGCCATGAAAGCTACTATCAAATCAATAAGGTTGTGATTTTACAGTAGAAAGGCCTTTTGTTGGGCTTTCGCTAACAGCGAATCGGCCAAAAGTGCATTAAGCGTCGAGTGGCATCCCAGTTTGACTGAAATCTTCTACCTGAGGCAACTCAGAAAGTGAACGCAAATTCAGGTCATCTAAAAAGTGTTTGGTTGTTGCATACAATGATGGCCGACCCGGCACTTCTCGCTGTCCAACCACATCAATCCAATCCCGTTCAATTAGCTGGCGCAAAATATTTGGGTTCGCCGCCACACCACGGATATCCTCAATATCTCCTCTCGTCACAGGCTGACGGTAAGCAATAATGGCCAATGTTTCCATCACCGCACGTGAGTACTTCGGCTGGCGCTCTGGATTCATCCGCGCAATATAACTGCTTAAATGTGCTTTTGCTTGGAAACGATAACCTGTAGCCACTTGCACTAATTCCATCGTTTTATCTTCCCAGTCTTGCTTGAGCTCATCTAACAACATTCTGAGCGTCGCACGTTCTACTCGACTTGAAAACAACTTTAGCATATCTTCTAAGCTGAGCGGCTGCCCTGCAGTCAGCAGTGCCGCCTCTAATACCTGTTTCATTTCAGCTATCTTATCAAGCTCTTTCATTCTGCGTTATTCACCTGCAAATAAATGGTTGAAAAGGCAGCTTGCTGCGTAATCTTAACCAAGCCTTCTTTTGACAACTCTAAGATGGCTAAGAAATTCACGACAAGCTTTTGTAGATAACCTTCACCATGGTCAAATAATTCCGAAAACTCACACATCCCCTCGCTTTGTAAACGGCGCAACACGATGCTCATGTGCTCACGGACAGACAATTCTGCACGCCCTAATTTGTGATGTGAATTAAGCTTGGCGCGTTTTAGCACGTTTTTCCATGCAGCGACTAAATCATCAACACTCACCTCTGGCGGTTTAATTTCTGCAACATGTTGGTAATAAGCATGGGCTACTTGCAACTCCCCCCCGACTTTAGGCATCTCATCAAGCTCTTGCGCTGCAAGCTTCATGGCTTCGTATTCCATTAAGCGCCTCACCAGTTCAGCACGTGGATCGTCTTCGTCTTCAACTTCTTCAGGCTTAGGCAGCAACATCCGCGACTTAATCTCAATCAACATGGCGGACATCAGTAAATAATCAGCGGCTAATTCTAATTTAATCGCCTTCATTTTCTCAACATACAACATATATTGATCGGTCAACACAGCCATTTGGATATTGAGAATATCAAGATTATTTTTCCGGATAAGGTAGAGCAACAGGTCTAATGGGCCTTCGAAAGTTTCTAGGTAAACTTCCAATGCATTGGGCGGAATATATAAGTCCTGTGGCAGCTCACTGAGCGCCTCTCCATTAATCTTAATATCTGTCGTTTCTAATAACAAAGCGTGTCTTCAGCTCTACTCTCATCTTCGTGAAAAATCTCACGTAACCACATGATATAGCAGTTTTAAGCAACTTAAAACACAAAATATGCTATTTTTTGCACATTCTAGGAGAATGTCTAATTGAATCAACACATTAACAATAAAATTATTTTAACTATGCCAATATCTGGGAAACTGATGTCTAGCAGCATCCCTATTAGAGTATCGTTAGAGTGCTGATTGAAAGTAAAAAAGCCACCCTAATGGGTGGCTTTCATTGTACGGCTATTTATCAAACTAACACATCTAGTTTGCTTCGATAAACGCTTTCAAACCTGGCAAGCCAGCATCATAAAAAGCTTCCACTTCTTTCACACCATCAGGGTCAGCAAAAAAACGAGCTTTATACATAATTTTCGCTTCGTTTTCATTGGCACCAGGTTTTACACGGAAAATAGCGCGATAACCTTTTACATGCATCCCTTCAACGATTTTATATTCATACTTTTTAATCTTTTCATTTTTCTTAGATTCTTTATGCACTAGCGTACCACCCTCTTTCAAGGTTAGTGTACGGTGCGGTAGTGCTTTACCGTCTTCATCTGTTTTGGTTTCTACTGCACTTTTTGTCACGGCTGGGTGCCATTGATCAATTGCACCAAAATCTGTGACCACCGCCCATACTTTATCGACAGGGGCCTTCACAACAATCTCGCGTTCTACTTTTTCTTGTACTGGCTCAACCGCTGAAACGGCTATTTGACTGACCAATGCCAATTGAGCGGCAACGAATATATAACCTAAAGACTTCATTAATTTCATTTCTCTTCCTTGATCTTAATTTAACAAATAAAACTAGCGCAAAGCGCCCTTACATAAAGGCATCCCATTTGGATAAGCCCTATTCTATTTAGCATAATTCAGAAACTCATATTTGGATTGGGAAAAAATCCCGAGTTTGATGGCGTGTTTTACTACACACGCCGTAGATACAGCCATTAACTATAATCTAAGCCCATGGCATCACGCACATCGCGCATGGTCTCACGCGCAAGCTTCCTTGCTTTCTCATTGCCTTCAGCAACAATATTTCTCACCAAGGTTGGGTCCGCAGCATATTCTTCCGCACGTGCTTGCATCGGTTTCAGCTCTTTCAAAACACCCTCGATAACAGGCTGCTTACATTCGATGCAACCGATAGAGCCTGCTTTACAACCCGTTTTTACCCAGTCTTGCACATCATTACCTGAGTACACTTCATGCAACTGCCACACCGGGCATTTGGCTGGGTTGCCTGGATCCGTACGCCGAATACGTGCAGGATCTGTTGGCATCGTCTTAATCTTCTTCGTCACTTCTTCCGCTGGTTCACGCAAAGAAATGGTGTTGTTATAAGACTTAGACATTTTCTGCCCATCTAAGCCCGGCATTTTTGATGCGGGTGCCAACTTATATTCTGGTTCAACCAAAATAATTTTACCGCCACCCTCAAGGTAGCCAAGCAAACGCTCGGTATCACCCAAACTCAAGTTTTGTTGCTCTTCTAACATCGCACGTGCAGACTCTAACGCTTGCTCGTCGCCACTTTCTTGATAAGCATTACGCATCTCTTGGTATAGTTTGCTTTTCTTTTTCCCAAGCTTCTTAATCGCTTCTTGTGCCTTATCTTCAAAGCCAGGCTCTCTACCATATAAGTGGTTGAAACGACGTGCAATTTCACGCGTAAATTCAATATGAGGAATTTGATCTTCACCAACTGGCACTTGCGTGGCTTTATAAATCAAAATATCCGCACTTTGCAGTAAGGGGTAACCAAGAAAACCATAGGTTGATAAGTCTTTGCTAGAGAGTTTTTCTTGCTGGTCTTTATAGGTCGGCACACGCTCTAACCAGCTCAATGGCGTCACCATCGACAATAAGGTATGTAACTCAGCATGTTCAGGCACTTGTGACTGAATAAAAATAGTCGCGCTAGCTGGATCCACGCCTGCGGCTAGCCAGTCGATGACCATTTCCCACACACTCTCTTCAATAATCTCTGGCGAGTCATAGTGGGTAGTCAATGCATGCCAGTCTGCTACAAAGAAAAGGCACTCATGCTCATGTTGCAAGCGTATCCAATTTTTGAGTACGCCATTGTAATGCCCTAAATGCAAACTACCGGTTGGGCGCATGCCCGATAAAACGCGTTCGACCGCCATGTAATAACCTAATGTTTAGTGAATGTCGTTATTATACAAATAAATCTCAAGCAAAAATGCTTAAAATAATTTGTGCAAAGAAATTGATGATGGGTGAAATAATAGCCCCCAAAACCCCTGTAAATAATAATACAATGAGGATGATAAAACCATAACGCTCCACTTGCGCTAGCTTCATGGCTAAATCAGTTGGCAAAATACTCACAGCAATCCGTCCGCCATCTAAAGGTGGTAAAGGTAATAAATTCAACACCATCAATATTAAGTTAATCGAAATACCCACCCAGCTCATATGTCCAATAAATTGTGCTGTTGTCGCTGACATACTCTCTGAAAAACTCAATATAAGCGCCCAAAAAATAGCCATGACGAAGTTAGAAGCTGGCCCAGCAGCAGCCACCCATAACATATCTTTTTTCGGATTACGTAAATTAGCAAAATTCACTGGTACGGGCTTAGCCCAACCAAATAGCACACCACCAAGCATCAGCGTCATCGCTGGCAACAAAATGGTGCCGATTAAATCAATATGTTTAATCGGATTCAAGGTAATTCGTCCCATGCGCTCAGCAGTCAAATCCCCAAAATATTTCGCTGCATAGCCGTGCGCCGCCTCATGCACGGTAATGGCAAATATAATTGGCAGTGCTGATACAGCAATTTTTTGTATTAAGGTTAATTCCATCAAAGTCTATTCCACCTGTTTTATCTTGATTTTACTAAACACTACAGCCCAAACGGTGCAGCATCGGCAACGCCTGCTCGAATCAGTTGTGGTGTCTCTTCCGTTAAATCAATCACCGTCGTTGCTCCCACATGGTGAATATCAGAGTCTATCACCAAATCCAACTGATGCTCGAAACGCTCACGAATATCCCACGCCACGTTCATTGGCGCATCATCTCCTGTGATCTGTAAGGTCATGCTCAGCATCGGTTCGCCAAGTTCTTCTAATATCGCTTGCACCACTTGATGGTCAGGCACCCGAATGCCCACAGCACTGCGTTTCGGGTGTTGTAAACGACGAGGCACTTCTCGTGTCGCGTTCAATACAAATGAATACGCGCCAGGCGTATTCGCTTTCAATAATCGATATTGGCTATTATCCACTTTGGCATAATTTGCCAACTCACTGAGGTTCCGACAAACCAGCGTAAATAACTGCTTATCACTCACTTGTCGAATTTGTCGGATTTTGTCTTGCGCTGCTTTAACGCCCAACATGCAACCCAAGGCATAACTGGAGTCTGTCGGATAAGCAATCACACCGCCCTCACGCAGTATTTCAACGGTGTGTTTAACAAGCCTTGCTTGCGGATTTTCCGCATGAATAACAAAATACTGAGCCATAACAGTGCAAGCAGTCTAATTTAACTGCACCTCATCCCAGCCTTGCCAAACAGGCACACAATCTGGCGGTAAATCACAAATACAGCCCATTTCCATATAGGAAACACCTGGCCCATGAAAATCAGACCCTAATGATGATTTTAAGCTAAACCGGTGCGCAATTTTAGCAAACTGGTCATATTGCGGTGGTGTATGACTGCCAGTAACCACTTCGATTGCCTCACCACCATACTTCCTAAATTCATGCATCAACAAGTGTGTGTTCACCATGCCTAAGCCATAACGACCTGGATGTGCAATCACAGCCGTGCCACCACTGGCTTTGATTAAACTCACGGCTTGCTCTAGATTCATCCATTGCTGCTCAACATAACCTGGTTTGCCTTTAACCAAGTACTTTTTAAAGACTGCTTTGACATTTCTGACATGGCCTGCCTCGACTAAAAAACGGGCAAAGTGGCTGCGCGTGATAATACTATTCCCCGCGATACTCTGCGCGCCCTCAAAAGCCCCTTCGATACCGACCGCTTCTAATGCATCCCCCATCATTTTTGCACGCTCTAAACGGCTTTGGCGTACTGAATCAAGGGCCTCTTTTAATGGCGCATAGTCAGGATCAATTCTAAGGCCCACAATATGTAAGGTCCATTTTTTCCACGTTACTGAAATCTCTGCGCCATTAATAAACGTCATGCCTAAAGGCTCTGCTGCTGCTCTTGCTGCTTTCAAACCCGCGACGTCATCGTGATCAGTTAATGCCAACACCTTCACACCTTGCTTGTGCGCATGCGCAACCAACTCCTCTGGCGAATATAATCCGTCAGAAATGGTAGAATGACAATGTAAATCGATTGTGGCGGCCATAGATAAAATTAACGTATAAAGATAAGTTGCAGCATTCTAACAAAATATGCATGACGTTAATATGTATATAATGCCACCTAAACAGCTGTTAATGCAGTTATTAATGATAAAAGAGAGTTAAAAAGTACGCATGAAAGTTTTTTTTGATTTATTCCCTGTCATCTTGTTTTTTATTGGCTTTAAACTTTATGACATATTCATCGCCACAGGCATTGCCATTGGCGCTACGATTGCACTGATCATTTACAGCAAAATTCGACATGGGAAAGTAGAAAAAATGCTCATGGTCAACGGCATTATCATTTCGGTCCTTGGCGGTATCACACTGCTATTGCACGACAAAACTTTCATTATGTGGAAGCCCACAGTGCTTTACTGGCTGTTGGCTGCTGTATTGATTATTTCCAATGTATTTTTCAAAAAGAACTTAATTCAGCAAATGATGGGGAAAATGCTCAACCCGCCGGCACCAACATGGACAACACTCAACATGGCTTGGGTGGCTTTTTTAGTCGTGATGGGCTTCCTTAACTTATACATTGCCTATAATTTCAGTGAAGACACTTGGGTTAACTTCAAACTCTTTGGCGTCACCTCCATCATGTTTGTATTTATGATGGCGCAAGTCTTAATCCTTAAAGATTACTTAATAGAACCATCAGAAACAACAGAAGATACTCAAAAGGACGCATAATGCTTTATGCCATCATTGCCGAAGACACGCCGAATAGCTTAGACAAACGCATGGCTGCGAGACCAGCACACCTTGAGAGACTAACTGCGCTTCAAGATCAAGGTAAACTCATTCTCGCAGGCCCATTTCCAGCCGTTGATAGTAACGACCCAGGACCTGCAGGCTTCAGTGGTAGCTTAATTGTTGCGGAATTTACCGATTTGGCAGCAGCAAAAACTTGGGCGGATGCAGATCCGTTTGTTGCAGCAGGCGTTTATTCCAACGTTATTGTGAAACCTTTTCGCAAAACACTACCCTAACGAATGCAATGAACTTAATTGAAACAATAGAACACAGGTTGGCTGTCCTCGAGCCAATCAATTTAAACATTGAAGACGATAGCGCTGCACATGCAGGCCATAAAGGCAATATGGGCGGCGGTCACTTCAACCTCAAAATAACAAGCTCGCATTTTTCAGAAAAATCACAGATAATGCGGCATCGTTTGATTTATCAGGCACTTGGTGATTTAATGCCGCAACAGATACATGCCTTAAGTATCATTGCAATTTCACCGAATGACCCAATATAACCATTCAGGGGAATTTTTTAACAAAAGGAAACTCATGAAAATGAACAAACTACTTATCGCAATCGCAGCCTTTTCTGCGATGTCACTGACCCCAGTCGCACATGCGGCTGACCCAGCGACAGTTAACGGGAAACCCATTAAAAAAGAATGGGTTGACTTCATCATGAATGATGCGAAAGCACGTGGTCAAAAAGGTAAAGGCCTAGAAATGGCCGTCATTAATGAGCTAATCGGTTCAGAGCTCGCTTACCAAGCAGCAACAAAAAAAGGCTTTGATAAAAAATCTGACATTAAAACAGCGGCGGAAATTGGTCGCAGGAAATTAATCGTCAACGCTTTCCTAGCGGACCATATGAAGAAGAATCCAATCTCTGATGCCGACACGAAAGCCGCCTACGAACAATACAAAAAAGAACTAGGTGATAAAGAATATAAAGCGCAACACATTCTCGTCAAAACAGAAGCAGAAGCAAAGGATGTATTATCTCAGCTTAAAAAAGGCGGCGACTTCAAAAAGCTCGCGAAAGAAAAATCACTAGACCCAGGTTCTAAAACCAAAGGTGGTGATTTAGGTTGGTTCTCACCAGCAGGTATGGTCAAGCCATTTAGCGATGCCGTTAAAACACTGAAAAAAGGCAAAATGGTTGATGCACCTGTGCAAACACAGTTCGGTTGGCATGTAATTAAACTGAACGACACGCGTGCTACAAAAGTACCGAGTTATGACAAAGCCAAAGAAGGCTTGAAGCGTACACTACAACAACGCAAACTTGAAAAGCTCATGTTAGGCTTAAAAGAAAAAGCGAAAATCGTCGTGCCAGGCGCGAAAAAATAACGGCTACAGTCGTTTAAAAAAGCTTGCTTCGGCAAGCTTTTTTGTTTTTAACAAGCGCGCGCAAGAGTGTTCGGATTCTGATAAAATAGCGCTTTGCATTTCAACACCAATCAACCGCTTTTTAAAACCAAATTCAGATGTCAAACCAATCTCATTTTTTAAGCCTTCGCGGTAGCGCAGCGCTCTCGCAATTTCGTTTAGACAAGCTGTATAAGGCGCTAGAAAAATCAGCGCCAAATATTCAGCATATTTATGCAGAGTTGATGCACTTCTCCTTCAGTAACACCTCCCTCTCAGCAAATGAAGAAAAGACACTGACACAGATTCTGACTTACGGTCCAAGCTGCCAAACAGAGTCGCCTGAAGGCGAGTTATTCTTGGTGATTCCACGTATTGGCACCATTTCACCTTGGGCATCGCGCGCAACTGATATTGCCAACAATTGTGGCCTAAAAAGTTTATTACGCTTAGAACGGGGCACGGCCTATTACGTCACATCAAAAGATGGCAAAGCCCTCAACCCAGCTGAGAGGTCAGCTTTTACCGCAGCCATCCATGACCGCATGACTGAAACAGTTGTTGCTAGCATCGATGACGCTGATAAGCTCTATCACCATGCTGCCCCCAAACCATTAAGTACAGTTGATATTCTCCAAGACGGTAAAGCGGCATTAGACGCGGCCAACAACGAAATGGGTTTAGCACTCTCGCCTGATGAAGTCGACTATTTGGTTGAAAATTACATCAAGATGGATCGCAATCCAACTGATGTCGAATTAATGATGTTTGCTCAAGCGAACTCAGAGCATTGCCGTCATAAAATCTTCAATGCTGATTGGGTGATTGATGGCGCACAGCAAGATATCTCACTATTCGGCATGATTCGCAACACGCACAAGCTGAACCCTGGACACACCGTAGTTGCTTACTCAGACAATTCCTCAATTGTTGAAGGGCAAAAAACCAAGCGCTTCTATCCGACAGCCGATAATATTTACGGATTTGTAGAAGATGAAATGAACTACTTGATGAAAGTAGAAACACATAATCACCCCACTGCCATTTCACCATTTGCTGGCGCTGCGACTGGTTCTGGCGGTGAAATCCGTGATGAAGGTGCAACAGGCATTGGCTCTAAACCCAAAGCAGGCCTAACGGGCTTTTCTGTGTCCAACTTAAACTTGCCAAATTTCAAGCAGCCTTGGGAAGAGGCTTACGGTAAGCCAGGCCGCATTGCTGACCCGTTACAAATCATGATTGATGCGCCATTAGGTGGTGCCAGTTATAACAACGAATTTGGCCGCCCAAATATTGCGGGTTATTTCCGTACGTTTGAATTGGCAACGCCAGATAGCAAAGGCAAGCCAGAAGTACGCGGTTATCATAAGCCCATTATGTTGGCTGGCGGCGTCGGCAACATCGCAGATAGCCATTCATTTAAAGATAAAATCCCGGCAGGTGCCGCGCTGATTCAACTAGGTGGCCCTGCGATGTTGATTGGCTTAGGCGGTGGTGCTGCATCGAGTATGGATACGGGTGCAAACACCGAAAACCTAGACTTTGATTCTGTACAGCGCGGCAACCCAGAATTACAACGTCGTGCACAAGAGGTCATTGATCGCTGCTGGCAAATGGGTTATGACAACCCAATCGTGAGCATTCATGATGTTGGTGCAGGTGGTATCTCTAATGCCTTCCCTGAACTGGTCAATGATGCTGAGGTTGGTGCTATTTTCCAACTCAGAGATGTGCATAATGAAGAGCCTGGCATGAGCCCACGTGAACTGTGGAGTAATGAAGCGCAAGAACGCTATGTGCTGGCTGTTGAACAAAAAGATTTACCTTTGTTTGAATCATTATGCGAACGTGAACGCTGCCCATTTGCTGTGGTCGGTGTTGCAACAGAGGAGCGCCATCTTACCGTCGAAGATGCGCACTTTAACAACAAACCCGTTGATATGGACTTAAGTGTTTTATTAGGTAAACCGCCTAAAATGACACGCGATGTAAAAAGTGTTGAAAAGACATTTAATGCATTCGACACGAGCAAGCTTGATCTAAAAGAAGCGGCAAAACGGGTATTACATTTACCGGGCGTTGCCGATAAAACCTTTTTGATTACCATTGGCGACCGCTCTGTAACGGGTTTAATTGCCCGTGACCAAATGGTTGGCCCATGGCAAGTGCCTGTGGCTGATGTGGCTGTCACAACCGCAGGCTTTGAAACCAATAATGGTGAAGCATTTGCCATTGGTGAGCGTGCACCACTTGCTTTAATTGATGCCCCAGCTTCTGGTCGCATGGCCATTGGTGAGTCCATTACTAATATTGCAGCAAGCTTCATTAGCGACATCAGCAATTTAAAACTATCAGCCAATTGGATGGCGCCAGCAGGCCACGAAGGCGAAGACGCTGCACTCTATGCAACGGTAAAAACGGTTGGTATGGAGCTATGTCCTGCGCTGGGCATTAGCATCCCTGTGGGCAAAGACTCCATGAGTATGAAAACTGTTTGGGAAGATGATGGTCAGAAAAAGGCCGTCACCTCCCCAATTTCGTTAGTGGTCACCGCTTTTGCCAATACAATTGATGCACGCAAAACACTCACACCACAATTGCGCACTGACGCAGGCGACACTGACCTAATTTTGATTGATTTAGGCCATGGTAAAAACCGCATGGGTGGTTCATCACTGGCGCAAGTCTATGGCGAAATCGGCGATGCTGTGCCAGATGTTGATGACCCAGCACAATTAAAAGCGTTCTTTACGCAAATCCAAGCGTTAAATAGCGACCAAAAACTACTGGCTTATCATGACCGCAGTGATGGCGGCTTATTCTCGACGCTTGCGGAAATGGCTTTTGCTGGGCATTGCGGGCTCGAATGCGACATTAGTGCGCTAACAGGCGATATTGCCAGCGCACTATTTAATGAAGAACTTGGCGCTGTAATACAACTTCGTCGTAGCGATACAGAAACAGTCCTTGCACAACTAAATAGCACCTTAGCGGGCTGTGTACACTTAATCGGTCAAGTCACCAATGCACATGACATTGAGATTAAAAAAGATAATGTAAGCTTTAACGAGAGCCGCATTCACTTGCATCGTATATGGTCTGAAACAACTTATCATATGCAAAGTTTGCGTGATAACCCTGCTTGCGCGCAGCAGGAGTATGACCGTATTTTGGACAATACCGACGCGGGTATCCAGCCACATCTAACTTTTGATATTAATGATAATATCAGCGCGCCTTATATCAACAAAGGGCTTCGCCCCAATATGGCCGTACTGCGTGAGCAAGGCATCAATGGGCAAACTGAGATGGCTGCCGCCTTTGATCGTGCTGGCTTTAATAGTGTTGATGTCCATATGAGTGACATCATTAGTGGTTCGGTTTCCCTAAGTGAATTTGCTGGTCTCGTCGCTTGCGGCGGCTTCTCCTATGGTGATGTACTGGGCGCTGGTGAAGGTTGGGCAAAGTCAATATTATTCAACGCCCGTGCACGTGATGAGTTTAGTGCTTTCTTTGATCGTAGCGACGCATTTGCACTCGGTGTCTGCAATGGTTGCCAAATGATGAGCAATTTGAAAAGCATTATTCCTGGGTCTGAACACTGGCCACATTTTGTGCGCAACAAGTCAGAACAGTTTGAGGCACGCTTTGCCATGGTCGAAATTTTAGATTCTCCATCGCTGTTCTTCAAGGGCATGGGAGGAACTCGCATACCAATTGCCGTGGCACATGGAGAAGGATTTACGGAATTTCATGATGCAAACGCTGTCAATTTAGTGTTAGATAAGCAACTGGCTACAGCGCGCTATATTGATAATGCGTCAACGCCTACGGAAGTTTATCCGTTTAACCCTAATGGATCCCCACAAGGGTTAACTGGTTTTACTAACACAGATGGGCGTTTTAGCATTATGATGCCGCACCCAGAACGCGTATTTAGAACGGTGCAGCATTCATGGCACCCGGATGAATGGCAAGAAGATGGGCCATGGATGCGCATGTTCCGTAACGCAAGGTGTTATACTGACTAGTATAGTTAGAATTTACATAAAAATATTTGGAGATTGATTAATATGCAATGGATTAAAACCGCACTACTCGCCTTAGTACTAGGTGTTTCTGTTAACGTTTCAGCAATGACTGATGATGAAGAGGCTGTATGGAGAGAAGCCATTGTCAATGGTGACATGAAAACGGTGAAGCAAGTGGTGAAGCAAGATGCTAGCGCAACCAATGAAAAGATTTTTGGCTGGAGCCCATTACAAATGGCCGCTAATACCAACCAGTTAGAAGTGGTTAAATACCTAATCGCAAACGGTGCTGAACTTGACTATATGCAACCTTATGCTCACCATACTGCTTTTCATGTCGCTGCATTCAAGGGCTACACAGACATGACAACATTATTGGCTAAAAGCGGTGCTGATGTGAATGTGAAGCTAAGAAACAACCTATCATTGATTCAATTCTTCCGCGATGAAGGCAATGAAAAAATGATTGAGCACTTAAGCAGCCTTGGTGTAAAAGATGACGGTTGTAAAGGTGAGTTCTGCTAAGCAGTAAAATGTGACTTGGCACACACACAGTCACACTATTTGTGTTTAAAATGGTGTTTTAATCACGGGTTAGGGTTAAAGCACCATGACACAAAGCCAACCGATTGCGGCCAGCCGCAGTTCCTACTTTAGTTATTTTGGTTTTATCCTTTTATGTTTCCTTTCTACGGCAAGCTATGCGGATAAAGACGCCTCCTCAAGCAATAATATACACATACGCTCCTTAGCTGCATCCTGTGCGGCCTGTCATGGCACCAATGGCAATAGCCGAAGCATCACACCTGTATTAGCTGGGCTAGACGCAGGTTATTTTGCAACGCAAATGCATGCTTTTAAAAAGGGAAGCCGTGAAAGCACCGTCATGCATCACCATGCCACAGGCATTAATGATGAAGAAATCAGCTTACTAGCCGAGTATTTTTCACAACAAAAACGTGCAACACCATTCCCCCTAACACCACAGACATTGAGGGAAAAGCCATGAGCAAACGCAATCAAAAAACACCAGCAATGTTTAATCGCCGCCGCTTTATTCAAGCAGTTGGCTTAGGTGCAAGTAGCCTGCTATTGCCTCACCAAGTACTTGCCATGGGTAAAAAACACCCTCTTGGACATGTTGTTGTCATTGGTGGTGGCTATGCCGGCACAACAGCTGCAAAGTACATTCGTATGTGGAGCGCTCAGAACATTGCAGTGACAGTCATTGAACAATCACCACAATTCACCTCATGCCCGCTAAGTAACTTGGTTTTAGGCGGTAGCAAATCGATTAATGACTTAACATTTGGTTATGATGCGGTGCAAAAAAACCATGGTGTTAATTGGGTACAAGATACTGTCACTGCGATCAACCCTGAAGCAAAAAAAGTGACGATGAAGCGCGGTGAAATTAGTTACGACCGCCTCATTATCGCCCCGGGTGTTGACCTCAACTATGACACCCTACCTGATTTACAATCAGAAGCAGCGCAAGCACAGATCCCACATGCTTGGAAAGCGGGCTGGCAAACAGTGACCTTACGTAAACAATTAGAGGCGATGCCTGATGGCGGCGTATTTCTGATCACGATTCCTATGGTGCCCTACCGCTGCCCACCAGGCCCATATGAACGCATCTGCCAAGTTGCTAGCTATTTCAAAGCACATAAGCCTAAAAGTAAAATTGTTGTGCTGGATGCTAACCCAAACATTGTTTCAAAAAGAGGTTTATTTTCTAAGGTTTGGCAAAATGAGTACAAGGGCATAATTGACTACAAACCAGACAATGCCATTGTTGAAATTGATGTTGCAAACAAAACCGTCACCACTGACTTTGAAAAGGTCAAAGCGGACGTGCTCAACGTCATCCCACCACAGCGTGCTGGCAAACCAACGCAAATGGCTGACTTATTAGAACCAGACTACCCATGGTGCGAAGTCGACTTTCTTACTTACGAATCTAAACGCGTCCCTAATGTGCATGTGATTGGTGATAGTGTTTCCGCTGGATTACCTAAATCTGCACATATGGCAACGTCTCAAGCCCGTGTCTGTGCCAGTGCCATCGTAGAGGTAATGCATGGTCGACAGCCAGATCAACACCCGGTGTTTGCCAACACTTGCTACAGCTTTGTTGACGATGAGCGTGCGATGCATGTAGCAAAAGTCTACCGCTATGACCCAAAAAAACAAGTGATGGTCGCTACTGAAGGTGGCGGGCTATCAGCAGCGCCATCTGCACAAGAAGGCAAATATGCGAACGCATGGGCAACTAATATCTGGTCTGATGTTCTAACCTAGAACTGGGTTAGTTTAGGAGGTGTCATGTTTGAAATGTTGCTTTATAAAATAAAAAGCTATTTCACGCTCGCCATGTGCAGCGTAATGCCGACCATTGCCTGTGCAACTAGCGAAGCCCCTCCCAAACAACTAAACCTCAAACTACCTAGCGGTTTTGAAGTTAGCATCTACGCTAAGTTAGATGTACTGCCTCGTATGATGGCCTTTGGTCCTGATGGTCAGTTGTATGTCACGTCCGCTAAAGGCGACCAGGTTCTCATGGTGCCAGATCACAACCAAGATGGTGTTGCTGAAACGCCAGTTGTGATTCCACATAACTTTGACCGCCCCAACGGCCTCACTTTTGTTGACAACAATTTACTCGTCGCCAATCAAAATGGCGTTGTAAAACTCACGCAAAGTAAAAATGGCTGGTCCGCCCCACAGCCTTTTATTACTAACCTCGCCACGGGGGGCCATAGTGTCAAAACCATTAAACTAGGCCCGGATAACCATTTGTACATTAATGTTGGTTCTAGTTGTAATGTCTGCAATGAAGATGACCCGACGCGAGCAACTATTTTACGCTACACCAAAGATGGGCGGCCTGCAGGTGCAATCCCTGTTGTTGGTCGGCATCAATTGCCACCGATTTGGGCACGTGGCTTAAGAAATTCACAAGGTTTTGCTTGGCACCCCAACACGCAAGCCATGTTTGCCACCAATAATGGTGCTGACATGCGTTCAGAAACCAAAAATGGCAAAGTCAATGACGAACTACCACCTGAGCATATCAACCATATCGAGCGTGGTAAGCATTATGGGTGGCCACATTGCTGGGGTGATAGCACAGCAGGCCAAATGTTCACCGATCCTAACTTCCCTGGCACGGATGATTTTTGTAGCACAGCTACCGCCCCAGCTATTATGCTAACATCACATTCAACACCGATTGGCATCACTTTTTTAGATAAAAGTCACTTTCCAAGTGAATTTAAACAAGATGCCATTGTCGCACTACATGGATCATGGAATCGAGAGCAGTTAAGTGGCTATCAATTAACACGCCTCCATTTCCGTGACGGCAAACCAGTTAAGGCTAGTGACTTCACAACCGGCTGGCTGAACAATAACCGTGCTTGGGGACGCCCTGTGGATGTCGTTGTTGGACCAGATGGCGCACTTTATGTAACTGATGATAGAACGGGTTATATTTACCGTATTCGCTATCAATAGTCATAAAAGATAATAAGGATGAAAATGAGACGTTTTTTATGCAAACTACTCTTCGTGTTTTTTAGCTTTTCAACACTCAGTTACGCAGCGCAGACGAAACTGCCCGGCAATATTGCCCTACATATTGCTAAAACACATTACCTCCACCCTGTCAGGTTATTACACCCCTATTTAGATTACTGGCACATGAAAGGCCCGCTGGCAGAAAAAGCTGCCCTAACTTCATTACAGAGCCGCTTTGCTCATGTCAATGAGTGCGAGCAAGATAACCAAGCTGATGTTGTGTTATTGCTAGAACCACATATGTTCTATAACGCTCAACTCAGAGTATTCCATGCCGAATATATTGTGCGTGCTTACACCAATAGCGGCGAGCCAATCACACGCATTAAAAAACATGCTGAACAGTTGGGAGAGCTAGGTATTAGCCCAGAATTTTTTATTGGAAAGAGTTATGCGAAAGCGATGGAAGCAGTGGTCGCCTCATTAGCAACCGACCAAGCTTTTCTCGCATCATTAGACAAAAGCCAACCAATAAAAGCTGGTGAGATTTGTAAAAACTTAGACTTACAACCATTAGAACAGCTCTATTACTAGCGTTTTAAGTATGTATAAAATCAATCCGTTCACCCTACTGTGTGCTTTTCTCTTGACCAGCCATGCGTATGCAAAATCTATCTCCGCCGAAAGCATCACCGGCTTGCTCACACCAGAGTCTGTGGTCCAAGCAAATAACGGTGATACCTTTGTGTCAGAAATTAATGTCTTTAATACAGATGGCGATGGACAAATTAAGCATATCTCACCTACTGGGAAAGTCAGTGTTTATGCTAGAGACATGGATGATCCCAAAGGCTTAACCATGATTGGCAATAAACTCTACGTTGCCGATAAAAACCGCATTCTTGAAGTCACCAGTAAAAATAACTGGCGCGTTTATGTGCCTGAGACTGCCTTCCCATTCACCCCTCAATTTCTAAATGACATTGTCGCTGATCAATATGGCAATTTATACGTCAGCGATAGTGGTGATTTAACGTCTGGCGGTGCTATTTACAAAATCGATCAAACTGGCGTAGTCAGCGTGATTGTTGATCGTAGCAGGCCCGAAGTACTAGCCCCCAATGGCCTATGGTTTGAAGGCCGTAATCAATTGCTTTCCGTTGACTTTGCTTCCGGCATTTTATATCGCATTAATATTAGCACTGGCAAAATGACCCAGCTTGCTACAGGTTTTGGTGGTGGAGATGGCATCGTTAAAACTAAAAAAGGCAAAATATATGTCAGTGATTGGAAAAATGGTTATATCCTCCATGCATCAGCTGGTAAAGCACGTATTGTCAAAGGTGGCTTCAACAGCCCTGCAGATATCGCACTCAGTGTTGATGGCGACCACCTGCTGATTCCTGTGATGAAAGCTGGCACATTAGACTTTATGAAATTAAAATAGCGCCTTGCTAATATTAGCTGCCAAGTAAGGTATTGTAATTTGTCTTCAAACACGTGTTATTTAGAATCAATCGAACTGCGCCAGTGCGCGCTTAACTGGCTCGTGGAGGGCAATCCTCAACGTAAAGTCGATGGTGTCACACACTTACAACAAGCCTTTCATGCACAAGAGGTATCAATAGATGCCAGCGCCAAGCTGACAGAAGCGGTAACTGGTAAAAGTATTCCAGGGCGGCCACACCAGCCAGCATTGGTCTCACCGCTGGAAGTTAAAAAGCGCTCTATGCGCTCAGCTGAAGGGCGGGCCGCATTAATCCACGCGCTTACTCATATTGAATTTAATGCCATTAATTTGGCATTAGATGCAGTTTGGCGGTTTGCTGATATGCCAACGCAATATTATATTGACTGGTTAAAAGTTGCGGCAGAAGAAGCCTATCACTTCTCCTTGCTTAATGATCACTTAAAGACCTTAGGTTATGCCTATGGCAGCTTTTCTGGCCATAATGCATTATGGGAAATGGTTGAAAAAACCACGGGTGATGTCTTGGCAAGGATGGCGCTCGTACCAAGAACAATGGAGGCACGCGGCCTCGATGCCAGCCCCCCACTACGCAACAAAATAGCACAAGCGGGTGACCAGCAAGCAGCAGACATTATCGACATTATATTGCGTGATGAAATTGGGCATGTTGCCATCGGCAACACTTGGTTTAACTGGTTGTGCCAATCACGGAAGCTTGATCCAATCGCAACGTTTGAAGCGCTTTGTCGTGAATACAACGCACCAAAATTGAGGCCACCTTTTAATATGGATGCGAGAAGGCAAGCAGGTTTTACTGAGGATGAACTCGCCCTACTCTAATACCTACTAAAGGCTAAACAAATGTGCCGCACCATCTAGACCACTATGGTTTAATGCATACATCGCTTGTGCTTGCACCACGGGTTTTGCATGATAGGCCACGCCAGCACCAGCAACATCCATCATTTTCAAATCATTAGCGCCATCACCAATCGCAATCGTTTGATCGATACTTAAACCCAGTTGGTCACGCAACTGAATCAACTCGTCTGCTTTACGTTGTCCATCGACGATATCACCAATCACTTGCCCAGTTAATTGCCCGTCTACAATCTCCAACACATTCGAAACCGCATAATCCAAACCCAAGACTTCCTTCACATGGTGTGCAAAAAAGGTAAAACCACCTGACACGACCATGGTTTTAATATCATGTGCTTTACATGCCGCAATCCATGCCTGTGCCCCGGGATTCAACTGCAGACGTTCATCAATCACCCGCTGTAGTGCGATCTCATCCAATCCCTTCAGTAAAGCAACACGCTTACGTAAGCTCTCTGAAAAGTCCAACTCACCTCGCATTGCCGCCTCTGTGATCTCGGCGACTTGGGGCTTGATGCTCATCATATCTGCGATTTCATCAATACATTCAATCGCAATTAACGTGGAATCCATATCCATCACACACAAGCCAAAATGGCTTAAACGTTGTTCATTCGGCACCATCGCATAATCAATCTGCTCCGCCTCACAAAATGTTTTTACTTCATCACCTTGTAACGTCCGAATGGGTAAATAATATGCATATTCACCTGTTTGAGTGAATTGCGCATGGCCACCGATTAAACGGTGAATATGAGTGAGGTGTGCAACGGTAATCGCACGCCCTTGAACAACTAAACGCATGGAGTCATTAATAACCAGAAATTGAGTAAGCGGGCATTATAGCAGTTAGCATAAAGCGACTGTTGCACTCCGAATAAGCATTGATTTCCCATGTTGTTTACATGGTTAAATGCTACTTAAAGTGCTATCATTTTATCTATTATTAAACGAAAGCAAATAATGAAAATCACACCATCTAATATGACCTGGCTTAACTTGCCGAATCTACCCGCACCACTCAAAGCGCTTTTTGCTGGTTATTTACTAGCCATCGGCATTGGCCTACTAATGGCTGGTCTACAAATTATGCTGACACATGGCATGGCTGATGGGAAGGTTGGCCTATCAGTTGATGACATCGTTTATAGCTACTATGGCGATCGATCTGATAGCAAGTTAGTGAGCAAACTCAATGGCTCCATGAAGGACAAAGCACCTGAAGGTGTTAGACAAGATATTATTTTATGGGCGCAAAAAGGCGCTTCTAAAGAGGGCTGGGATAATCAGTTTAAAGAGGTCTTTGCGAAGCATTGCACCATGTGTCATAGCCAAGTCCCTGGGATTCCTGACTTTACCGCTTATGAAGCCGTGGAAGAAACCACAACGACAGACCAAGGCGCGAGCATTACTGGCCTCACGCGTGTTTCCCATATCCACTTGTTTGGGATTAGCTTTATTTTCTTCTTTATCGGGTTGATCTTTAGCTTTGCTGTCGGCGTGTCAAGAAAGCTCAAAGTTTTGGCGATTGCATTCCCATTTGCTTTCCTCGTGTTAGACATTCTATCTTGGTGGTTAACCAAGCTAAGTCCTGGCTTCGCTTACTTAACAATCATTGGTGGTATCGGATACAGCCTTGCTTCAACATTCATGTGGGTGACTAGCATGTATCAGATGTTTATCTTGTCACGTAACGGTAAGGTTTACGGCAACGCTTGGGAACAAGATTTATAAGCTAACAAGTTAAAACCGCATAAAAGCCACAGCATCAAGGCTGTGGCTTTTTTGTTGGCACTCGCATTAAAGCGCTTTTTACTAGCCTCAAACACACTTTTGCGAGAAAATACGGCTTAGTATGAATAACTGAAAACCCTTCAACCATAATGAACTTACACGAATATCAATCCAAACAGCTTTTACAGCAATACGGTATTGCCACACCCATTGGCGAAGTAGTGCAATCTGAAAAATCAGCCGTTGCTGCAACCAAACAAATTCCTGGTCGTACATGGGTAGTGAAAGCTCAGGTCCACGCAGGTGGGCGCGGCAAAGCTGGTGGTGTCAAACTAGTGTCGTCTGCAACGGAAGCACAAGCTGTTGCCGGTCATCTATTAGGTAAAAATTTAGTCACGTATCAAAATGCACCAGATGGTCAGCCGGTACACCGCGTCTTGGTAGAACAAACCCTACCGATCGCCAGAGAGCTCTACCTCTCTCTATTAGTCGACCGCGCGCTAGACCGCGTTGTGATGATCGCTTCATCAGCAGGCGGCATGGATATTGAAGAAATTGCGGCAACAGAACCAGACAAAATATTACAAGAAGTGTGTGATCCATTAAATGGGTTGGTTGACTTCCAAGCACGCAATATCGCTTTCGCATTAGGCTTAAGTGGCGACCAAATTTCTGCCTTTACCAAACTAGCTAAAGGTTTGTATAAATTATTTACAGAAAACGATTTGGCGTTACTGGAAATCAACCCGCTTATCGTCACAGATGATGGTGATTTAGTCGCGCTAGATTGCAAAATGACCGTGGACAGTAATGCGCTTTATCGCCAGAAAAACTTAGCAGTGCTAAGAGACTGGTCACAAGATGATGCGAAAGAAGCAGAAGCCCACCATTCCGGCCTTAATTATATTGCACTAAATGGCAATATTGGCTGCATGGTCAATGGTGCTGGCCTTGCGATGGCAACCATGGACTTAATTAAATTACATGGTGGTCAACCAGCAAACTTCTTAGATGTAGGGGGCGGCGCAACAGCAGAGACTGTGACCAAAGCGTTTAAAATTATTCTGGCAGATCAAAATGTACAAGCTATTTTAGTGAATATTTTTGGCGGCATTATGCGTTGCGACATCATTGCAACCGGCATTATCAGCGCGGTAAAAGAAGTAGAAATGACCATTCCTGTTGTCGTCCGTTTAGAAGGCACAAACGTTGAACTAGGTAAGAAGATGTTACGAGAAAGTGGACTGAATATTATTTCTGCTGAGCACTTAACAGATGCCGCTGAACAAGCAGTTAAGGCGGTAGCATGAGTATTTTAGTCGATAAAAACACCAAAGTTTTATGCCAAGGCTTTACCGGTAAACAAGGCACTTTCCATTCAGAGCAGGCAATTGCTTATGGCACGCAAATGGTCGGTGGTGTTACCCCGAAAAAAGGTGGGCAACAACACCTTAACCTACCCGTATTTAATACCGTGCGTGAGGCGGTACAGGAAACACAAGCGAATGCGAGTGTTATTTATGTGCCCCCACCGTTTGCCGCCGACTCTATTTTAGAAGCTAGCGATGCGGGCATTGAACTGGTTGTTTGTATCACCGAAGGCATTCCAGTATTGGATATGCTAAAGGTAAGAACAGCATTGGATGCAAACGGGACTAAACTCATTGGCCCAAACTGCCCAGGCATCATCACGCCTGATGAATGTAAGATTGGCATTATGCCAGGTAGTATTCATCAACGTGGGAAAGTGGGCGTTGTTTCTCGGTCAGGGACACTGACCTATGAGGCTGTACATCAAACGACCGCATTAGGGTTAGGCCAAACCACATGTGTTGGCATTGGCGGCGACCCGATTAAAGGCTTAAACTTTATTGAATGTTTGGCTTTGTTTGAAGCTGACCCAGAAACTGAAGCCATCATCATGGTGGGCGAAATCGGTGGTGGTGATGAAGAAGCTGCTGCGGATTATATTAAAAACCATGTAAGCAAACCTGTTGCTGCTTATATTGCTGGTTTAACTGCGCCGAAAGGTAAGCGCATGGGGCATGCTGGGGCTATTATTTCAGGTGGTGCTGGGCGTGCTGAGGATAAAATCACGGCATTGGAAAATGCTGGTGCTGTCGTTGCTAATTCACCAGCAGGCTTGGGTGAATCAGTGATGCAAGCGATTCAAAATCATAAGGCTTAACCATTGAAAAAATATATCGTTTCAATTTTATGTTGCTTTTCTTTACTCAGTCAGTTGAGTTGGGCTGAAGAAATTCCTTACTTATTGACTGCCGCATCTAAAGGTGATGTATCAACCGTCAACGCCATGTTGAAAAGTGGCGTTAGTCCAAACACTAAAGATCAAGAAGGTGTGACCGCACTCATGTATGCTGCCCGTAAAAATGAAGACAAAGTGGTCTCACTTCTCATTCAGCAAGGCGCTAAAGTCAATCTCCAGGATAACGGCGGCTGGACAGCACTGATGTTTACAGCAAAAAG
The DNA here is from genome assembly GCA_006844635.1 of Methylophilaceae bacterium. Taxonomy (GTDB): domain Bacteria; phylum Pseudomonadota; class Gammaproteobacteria; order Burkholderiales; family Methylophilaceae. The sequence goes on from SPJO01000109.1 coordinate 23,651, forward strand.
AAATCACATCGCATCAATGCGTGTACTATTGAAAAATGGTGCGGATCCAAAAGTGCGTGACCCCAGTGGTTGGAGCGCATTTGGAATGGCAGCCACTTCCGGCAACAGTGATGCAATTTCGCTCATGCTAGATTACGGGGTAGATGCTAACACCAGTAGTGATGATAAAAAAACGGCACTCATGTATGCTGCAAAAAGTGGTGACTTAGCCACGGTCAGGGCCCTCATCAAAAGCGGCGCTAACATGGCACTAAAAGATCGTCGTGGCGCAACGGCCATGATGTATGCTGCACGCAAAGACAATGCCGGAGTCGTGCAGTATCTATTACTGAAGGGCGCAGACCCTAATATAGAAGACAGCACAGACTGGACGGCATTAACGTGGGCGGTTAAGAAGTCAGCGTTAGCGACTGCAAAAATTCTGATTGCAAATGGTGCTGACATCAATCATAAAGACTCCCAAGGCACACCTGTATTGCAATTTGCTGTTGATAACGGCGCGAAAGACTTAGTAAAGCTACTTATTGCCAACAAAGTCGATTTAAAAGCGCGTGATAAATATGGCCTAACCGCTTATGTCTATGCGCTTAAAAAAGGCGAGCCTGAAATTGTGAAGATGATTAAAGACGCTGGCGGACATTATTAATGACGAGTATTGCCATTGCTCAACTCAATGCCACCGTTGGCGACATTAATGGCAACGCAGATCAAATCATTGACCATGCATTAACAGCAAAGCAAACGGGCGCATGCCTACTCATCACACCTGAGCTGGCTTTATGTGGTTACCCACCAGAAGATTTACTCTTCCGCCAAGACTTTATTCTTGCGAATGAAAAAGCATTGCATCGGATTGCTGAATCTATCTCTGGCATCTCTGTTGTCATTGGCCATATTCACCAAGTGGGTGGCAAACTTTTTAATGCCGCCAGCCTGCTGCAAGATGGCAACATCGTCGCCACCTACCATAAACAAGTATTACCTAATTACAGCGTCTTTGATGAGGAACGCTACTTCACCCCTGGCAGTGGACAGCCCCTCGTATTTGAATTACAAGGCGTTAAGTATGGTGTGATGGTTTGTGCTGATGGCTGGGAGCCAGAGCCAGCACAACAAGCGAAAGCGGCTGGTGCAGAATTTATGCTTTCGTTGAATGCCTCACCCTACCGTATGGAAAAGCTCAATACACGTTATGAAGTATTTCAAGCACGAGTGAAAGAAACAGGCTTACCAATACTTTACGCTAACCTTGTCGGCGGACAGGATGAGCTAGTGTTTGACGGGGCTTCTTTTGTACTGAATGCTCAGGGAGATATTACACATCAATTACCGTCATTTATTACGGCATTAAGCTATGTTGATATCCAAGATAAGCAGCCTGTTGCTACCCCACTGATAGCGCCATTAAGTTTAGAGGCCATGGTCTACAATGCATTAAAGCTAGGCTTAACTGACTACATTAATAAAAATGGTTTTCCTAGTGTGGTACTAGGCCTTTCAGGTGGCATTGATTCGGCTTTAACACTCGCTATTGCCGTTGATGCGCTCGGGGCAGACCGTGTCAAAGTGCTCATGATGTCCTCACAATACACGGCTAACATGAGTGTTGATGATGCTGTCGCCATGGCTGAAACCGTTGGCGTTGATTACAGTCTCATTCCAATCAAATCGCTTTTTGAAGGCTTTAAGGACGCTTTAGCCGAAGAGTTCACAGGTTTAGCTGAAGATACGACAGAAGAAAATTTACAAGCACGGATTCGCGGTACGTTACTCATGGCCTTGTCTAACAAATTTGGCAGCATTGTCCTGACAACAGGAAATAAGTCTGAAGTTGCTGTCGGTTATAGCACTTTATACGGTGACATGGCTGGTGGCTTCTCTTTACTCAAGGACGTGCCTAAAACACTGGTCTATCAGTTAGCAAAATACCGCAACCGCATCTCGCCGGCTATTCCAGAGCGGATTATCACACGTCCACCGAGCGCTGAATTGCGTGAAGACCAAAAGGATCAAGATAGCTTGCCGCCATATGAAATACTAGATGCCATTATGCAAGCCTATGTTGAAGATGATTTAAGCATTGACGCCATTATCAAACAAGGCTTTACCGAGACCGATGTCAAGCGCGTGACTAGCCTGATTGATCGAAATGAATACAAACGTAGGCAAGCGCCAATTGGTGTCAGAATCACGCAACGTGGCTTTGGTAAAGACCGTCGGTATCCAATTACTTGTAAATTAAACTTCGATTAGTAGTACAATAAAATGAAGTTATTGGGAGGAAACAATGAAAAAAATAGAAGCAGTCATTAAACCATTTAAATTAGAAGAGGTACGTGAAGCACTTTCTGAGATTGGCATTAATGGTTTAACAGTGACAGAAGTAAAAGGGTTTGGTCGTCAAAAAGGGCATACCGAGTTATACCGTGGGGCAGAATATACAATCGACTTTTTGCCAAAAGTAAAACTAGAGCTTGTCGTCGCAGAAGATATTCTAGATGCTGCCATGGATGCGATTGTGAAGTCAGCGCACACTGGCAAAATTGGTGATGGCAAAATTTTCGTTTCAAATATCGAACAAGCAATACGTATTAGGACAGGCGAAACAGGCGACGAAGCTGTTTAAACCCTCCGCTACAGTTAGTGCTCCACTTGAGTACTAACTGTTTCACCACCTCTGCTTGACCATCTCAACCAGCTTGAAATACGTCGCGTACGTAATCTAAATCTTCTTGTGTATCCACACCACTGGCTGGTGCTTGATCTGTGATACTAACGGCTATTTTGTAGCCATGGTAAAGCACTCTTAACTGCTCTAGACTTTCAATCCGTTCGAGCATGGTTGCTTCAAGTGCTGCATATTGCTTTAAGAAGCCAACACGATAAGCATAAATACCAATATGACGGTGTGCTTTAATCTGCTGCTTATCAGCATCATCACGCGGGTAAGGAATGGGAGAGCGACTAAAGTATAAGGCATGACCATTACGGTCCATCACAAGCTTAACCACATTGGGGTTTAATATTGATGCTTCATCCGTGATTGCATGACAAGCCGTTGCCATCACAGCTTCTTTACTGTGGCCCAGTGTCAATGCCACTTCTTGTATCAAGTGCGGATTAATCAAGGGCTCATCACCCTGCACATTCACTACAATATCTTCATCATGCCAATCAAGCTTTTGCGCAACCTCTGCGATCCTATCCGTCCCTGACTGATGGTCAACACGCGTCATAACCGCATCAACTTGGTTGGCTTCAGCGACTTGCATGATTTTCTCAAAATCTGTTGCAACCACCACGGCATCAGCACCACTTTTACTCGCCTGCTCAGCCACTCGAATAACCATGGGCTTACCCGCAATATCAAGCAATGGCTTACCTGGTAGGCGCGTACTGGCATAGCGCGCTGGAATCACAACTTTAAAACTCACTATTTGGCCTTCCCAATCGCTTCCAGCTCAT
>SPJO01000018.1 GCA_006844635.1 Methylophilaceae bacterium
GCTGTTGGCCTGTGTTGAGTGGTATGCTGATTGTTGCTGTCGAAGTGTTACTTAACGACTCTTTTGCTATACGGGCATGTGTTAGCAGTAAACGTTTATCTTCTGGGCTTAAACTGCTGAGGTTGTGTTGTGCAATTAACCAATCAACAATAGCGTGGTCAAAATCATCACCACCGAGCGCAGAATCACCATTGGTGGCTAATACTTCAAACACCCCTTTGCTAAGCTTGAGGATGGAGACATCAAAAGTCCCGCCGCCCAAGTCGTAGATCACATAGACGCCTTCTGCAGCATTATCTAAGCCATAGGCAACTGCTGCCGCCGTTGGCTCGTTAAGCAGTCTTAAAACGTTAATGCCAGCCAACCGCGCGGCATCTTTGGTGGCTTGCCGCTGGGCTTCGTCGAAGTAGGCCGGCACAGTAATGACCGCACCAACTAACTCCCCACCGAGTGAGGCTTCTGCACGTGTTTTTAATGTCTTGAGAATCTCAGCTGAGACTTCAATCGGACTTTTGGAGCCAGCGCGGGTTTCGAGCTGTAGCATACCAGTTTGGCTCTCATTAGCGGCCTTAGTGAAGCTGTATGGGTGTTCTTCAGCGTTGATATCCTGTAAAGCACGGCCCATAAAACGTTTGACGGATACAATGGTATTCTGTGGGTCTTCAGACTGCGCCGCTTGCGCAGCATCGCCTACGATGACTTCACCATTGGCTAAGTAACGAACAACGGAAGGTAGCAAAGCTTGGCTATTGATGTCTTTTAAGATAGTACTTGTGCCGCTTCTGACGGTTGCAACAAGCGAGTTGGTCGTGCCCAAATCTATCCCCACCGCTAAGCGGTGTTGATGCGGTTCAGCGGACATGCCTGGTTCTGCTATTTGTAAAAGGGCCATTAACTCTCTAACCGTTCAATTGCTTTTAAGATATCGGCACACACTTTATCAATAAAAATCAGTTTACGTGTGGCATCGGTTGCTGATGATAAGTCATTTTGTTCATCTAACAAAGTAGCTAAATCATCGCTTAATGTTGTTGCGTCTGACTGCATGTCGTCGAGTAGGTTTTCCAGTCCATCCACATCATTGGCAGCCTTTAAATCTTCTAACGCTTCACGCCATTCCATTTGCTGCATGAGAAAATCGGCAGGCATGCTGGTATTGGCTTCGTCTGTTGCATCAATGCCTTGTAATGACAGTAAGTATTGTGCACGTGAAGCTGGATTTTTAAGTGTTTGATATGCTTCATTTGCCAATGTAGCTAGTTGCATTGACTGTAGCTTTTCCGCAGGCGTGGCCGATACGAAGCGGTCAGGGTGTGATGCTGATTGGATCGTGCGGTAGTTTTTCTCTAGTGCGACAGTATCAATATTGAATACGGGGCTAAGCTTGAAAAGCGTGAAATGGTTCTTCAATGGCTTACTCGTGACTAAACAGTGAAGCTTTCGCCACAACCGCATTCGTCTTTAACGTTAGGGTTATTGAACTGGAAACCTTCGTTTAAACCTTCTTTCACAAAGTCTAGCTCTGTACCATCAATGTAAGCCAAGCTTTTAGGGTCTACAATGACAGTCACCCCATTGCTTTCAAAAGAGGTGTCCTCTTCATTAAGCTCGTCAACAAACTCAAGCGTATAAGCCATGCCTGAGCAGCCTGTGGTTTTAACACCTAGGCGCAAGCCAATGCCTTTGCCGCGACTGGCAAGGAATTTCTCTACACGCTCTGCAGCCGTTGTTGTTAAGCTAATGGCCATTATTTTGCCTCTTTGGCTGTTTGTTTTTCTCTGATGTCGGCAACTGCCGCTTTAATCGCATCTTCTGCTAATACAGAACAATGAATTTTTACTGGCGGCAATGCTAACTCTTCAGCAATCGCTGAATTTTTAATCGCTTGCGCTTCATCCACAGTTTTACCCTTAAGCATTTCTGTCACTAATGAACTAGAAGCAATCGCCGAGCCACAACCGTAGGTTTTGAATTTAGCATCTTCAATCACACCATCATCACCTACTTGAATTTGCAGCTTCATCACATCACCACAAGCTGGGGCACCGACCATGCCAGTACCTACATTATCTGCATTTTTATCTAAAGAACCGACGTTACGAGGGTTCTCATAATGATCTAAAACTTTATCTGAATAT
>SPJO01000112.1 GCA_006844635.1 Methylophilaceae bacterium
AATACGGTGACTACAGCATTCGGTGGTAGTGTCGTGGTGAATGCAGATGGTACTTATACGTATACTGCGCCAGCTAGAGACCATAGTGATGCAACAGCGGATATAGATAGCTTTGCTTATATGGCAACAGATGGCAGCGGTAACTCTGCTTGGACAACGGTCAATATTAGTATTACCGATACTGGCCCAGTGGCTATTGATGATGTTGATAGTCTTGGCTTTGGTGCAACTGTTAACGGAAATGTGATTACCGGTGCAGGAGGTGTTAGTGCAGATACATTGAATGTGGATACCACACATAGCCTAACCAATGTTTCATTGACAACTGGCACTGAGATCTCCAATACATTGAATGGTGCGACTAATGTTCAAACGATTGTGACCACTAATGGTACATTAGTGATGGATTTAAATGATGGTTCATATACGTATACGAATACAACATCTACACCATCCAATATTAGTGTAACTAACCCATCGGGTGTTGCCTCATTTACAAGTGCAGGAATTAACTTATACGGGTTTGACAATCAAGACCCTTATATTGGCGCAATTGGAAGTGATCTTGACCTTTCTACACTCAATGGTACTTCTGCCGGCCGTGTAAGGTTTACAGACACAGGTGGAGAAAATTTTGATGGTGTCGGCGTAGAACAAAACCCCGGGAATAACAGCTCAAATCAGTTGCAAGGCGACGAACAACTTGTTATTGATCTAGGCGTGGCTTCACAGTCCGTAACGCTAAGGCTCACAGACCATAATGGTGGTGAACGGGCATATTATGAGACTTATAGAGCTGATGGTACGCTAATCAGTTCTGGCAATCAGGTCAGTCCTGGAAACCCAACAACACTTACGATTGCAGCAGGTGAACCATTTAGCTATGTTGTTTTAAGGTCAGAAGCGAACTGGTTTAAGATGGATGGTATTGATATCACGCCAGTGCAGCCTAGCATTGTGCCAGATGTATTTGACTACACGTTAACAGATAGTGATGGTAGTACTGATACGGCTTCACTCACATTGAATGTTGTGAGTACTGTGACAGCTGTTAATGATGACAATATCACTGTTTACGAAGCGGGTATTGATGAAAATGGTGCGCAAGCGGGCGGTACGGCAGAGGCAACAATGACGAATGTTGCGACGGGTAACATACTTGCAAATGATACCGGTGTCGTTGCTGCTACGACTATTACTGTTGCCGGCGCTACTGGTCCTGATGCCAATGGGGTATTAACCCTATCCGATGCAAGAGGTACGGTTTCTATCTACACACAAGATGTAACAATCGGTGGTCAGACCTTTAGTAAAGGCGATTATGTGGTTGATATAACGGGTAGTACGACAGAAGGTGTCGATGATACGATTGTGATTACCTATACGCTAAATACTGGTGGTGCTACGTCCAGTGCAGATATGACGATTAATATTGTCGATGATGCGCCGGTTACTCAAGATGCGATTGTGCAGGTTAAACAAGGTGTGCTTCCAGACACTAACCTCTTCTTCGCGATTGATACATCAGGCAGTATGATAGCAGAGGTCAAAAGTGTTGCTTCTGACGGAACGGTTACGATTATGAACCGTTTGGAAGCGACATTATTAGCGGTAGAGGCCGTGATTACCGAGTACTACAGTCAAGGCGGAAATATTACTGTTAACTTAATTGATTTTGATAATAATGCTGTTGATCGTGGTACCTATACAGATGCGTCTTCTGCAATTGCAGCACTTCAAAATCCGACCAACTTTGTTGTTGGAAATGGTACAAACTATCAAGCAGCAGGTAATATGTTGCGCGCCAATATTGGCACTCCCACACCAGGGGAAGTTAATAAAGTTTATTTTATCTCGGATGGCGAACCAAACTCTAGCCCAGACAATCAATATGAAAACTTTGTGAATGCGAATGGTGTTGAGTCTTACGGCATTGCTATTGGTACAGGTATTGCAGACACATCTGAGCTGGACAGAATCCATAATATTGATAGTGATAACAATAATACGGTCGAGCCAGCTATTATCGTCACAAATGTAGCAGATTTAGATGAAGTCTTATTGGCTTCAGTGCCAACCAGCT
>SPJO01000141.1 GCA_006844635.1 Methylophilaceae bacterium
CGATTTGGGTGATGGGCATGAATGACCATGTTTGGCCACCTATTGCGAGGCACAATGCTTTATTACCTGCGGACTTGCAGCGCCAAGCGGGGACGCCGAATGCAAGCAGCGAAGTGCAAGCCGCTTTCGCCAACGCCATTCATCAACGCTTAATCCGTAGTGCGCACCAAGTGATTTTTTCTAGTGCAGATAAAGATGGCGAACGCCAATTGCGTATTAGTCCACTGATGGTGGGCATCTCAGCCTCAACAGACATACCCACCCCTGTTAACTCGCTAGCAGAACGCTTAGCCCAAGATAGCCAACATGACTGGCAATGGTTGGACGACAACCAAGCACCACCCGTGCAAGCGGGTGAGCACATTAGTGGCGGCACGGGTTTATTAAAAGCGCAGGCCACCTGCCCTGCTTGGGCATTCTATCAATACCGATTACACGCTAGAAAACTTGGCGAGCCAGTGAATGGTTTAGATGTCATGGAACGCGGTACTTTAGTGCATGCAGTCCTCGCTGCTTATTGGCAAGATAGAGATTCGAATGATTTACAAGACAGCATTCCAGAAACGCTCAGAGAAACACTGCTTTCCATCGCAGAAACTATCCTCGCTACGTTTAATGCAGAGCGTGATAATGTATTTTCAGAGGCCTTTCTCCAGTTAGAGGCTGAGCGGTTAAGTAAACTGGTCTTTGCCTGGTTGATTGAAGTCGAAATGCTGCGCCCGCAAGGCTTTCAAGTCAGTGCTTGCGAACAGGAACACAATATCGCCATTGAGGGCGTGCGCATTAAACTGATCATTGACCGTGTTGATACCTTGGATGATGGCCACCTATTAGTGATGGACTATAAAACAGGCCGCCAGTTGGATTATAAAAACTGGGCAGAAACACATATTACCGAACCGCAGCTGCCAATTTACGCCGCATTTATCCTGCAAGATGCAGATGTCGGCGCTGTTTGTTATGCCAAAGTGCGCCCTGCAGATAATGCCTTTATTGGAATTGCCGCGACAGAGGCGCTGGTACAAGGGGCGACACCCTTTGATGACAAACGCGGCAGGAAAATATTTGATGAAACACGCTTTCCAGATTGGGCCAGCGTATTGTCACATTGGAAAACACAAATTACCGCCACCGCACGTAGCCTGAAAGCTGGTGATGCTGCCGTGCAATTTAATGATGAAAGCCAACTCACCTTCTGTGATGTCACCCCTTTACTCCGCTTACCAGAACGGCAACTGCAGTTTGAGCATCAGCACGAAAGTCAATCATAAAGATGCAGCCAGACCGTTTACAGGAAGATAGTCTAAGCCGAGAACAAGCGCTCGCCATTGATTCATTTATTGTGGAAGCACCGGCTGGCGCAGGTAAAACAGAGCTGCTGACACAGCGCTTTTTAAAGCTATTATCACTGGTTGAGGCGCCGGAAGAAATTATCGCCATCACCTTCACGAATAAAGCTGCGTCTGAAATGAAAACGCGGATTATGGATAGTTTAACGATGGCAGCCGCTGGTGAGCTTCCCGCATTGCCGCATAAGAAAACCACATTTAAGCTCGGCCAAACTGTGCTGGAGCGTTCTGTCACTTTGGATTGGCGCTTGTTAGAAACGCCATCGCGTTTGCGTATTTACACCATTGATTCACTCAGCGCCAACCTTGCCAGGCAAATGCCACTGCTAAGCCGATTTGGTACACAGCCAGGCGTCCGTGACGATCCAGCAATACACTATGAGGCCGCTGCCACACGTGCCATCGAGCATCTGGATAATGCGGATTATGGTCATATTGTGCACGATGCTTTGCGCTACTTTGATAATGACACTTACAAACTAACCCAATTACTGGCCGACATGTTATCAAGGCGTGATCAATGGCTCAGTTATACGCAAAGCGATAATACAGCAGCAGCCGCTGAAGCCGCTTTAGCCAGCATGGTTGAAGCAGATCTGCTGCTTGCTGCCGAAGCGCTACCTGCTCGCGTACAAACAGCATTGATGCCGACAGCAAGGTTTGCGGCAAGCAACCTGCCGAACGACAGCACCATTGCG
>SPJO01000142.1 GCA_006844635.1 Methylophilaceae bacterium
ATTGAGCATGGCTTGCGTATAAGCATCCATGCGTGTTGCCGTTGTTGGGCCTGCAGAACCAACGGCCTCATCTCCCACTGGGTCGACAGGCCCTACGTAATAAATGAAACGATTAGCAAAATCTACAGGCAAGGCTTCACCTTCTTCTAACATGTTTGCGATCCGCTTGTGTGCCGCATCGCGCCCCGTCAGAATCTTTCCATTCAGCAATAAGGTTTCCCCTATTTTCCACGTAGCAGTTTCTGCTTTATCCACTGTAGCCAAATCAACACGTCTCGCATTCTCGCTCGGTGCCCAGTGCACATCTGGATAAGCATTTAAGTCTGGCGGGGTTAGCTCAGCGACACCACTGCCATCGAGTGCAAAATGCACATGCCTAGTCGCTGCGCAATTAGGGATAATCGCCACCGGCAAGCTCGCCGCATGGGTCGGATAGTCCAATATTTTTACATCCAATACCGTCGTTAGCCCGCCTAAACCTTGCGCACCAATGCCCAGTTGGTTCACTTTTTCATGTATTTCCAAGCGCAGCTCTTCTATTCTATTTTGTGCACCTTGCTCTTTCACTTTATGCAGGTCAATTGGCGCCATTAACGACTCTTTCGCCAACAACATTGCCTTTTCTGCACTGCCACCAATGCCAATCCCAAGCATGCCTGGTGGACACCAGCCTGCACCCATTTTCGGCACTTCTTGTAACACCCAGTCAACAACACTTTCATTTGGATTGAGCATCGCAAGCTTCGCTTTATTCTCGCTACCACCACCTTTCGCAGCGATACTAATTTCAATACCATCACCCTTGACCATTTGAACATGCGTGACCGCTGGCGTATTGTCTTTGGTATTTTGTCGACGACCTGCTGGGTCACTCACGATAGAAGCACGTAAAGGGTTATCAGGATGGTTATACGCTTGCCGCACGCCTTCATTCACCATTTCTTCAACTGTCATCTCACCATCAAACTGCACTTGCATCCCGAGTTTGATAAAAGCAACGACAATGCCTGTATCCTGACAAATGGGTCGTTTACCTTCAGCACACATGCGCGAATTGGTTAAGATTTGCGCAATCGCATCTTTAGCAGCAGGTGCTTCTTCTGCCTCATATGCAACCGATAATGCTTGAATATAGTCTTGTGGGTGATAGTAAGAGATATATTGCAAAGCATCAGCGATGCTTTGAATAAAGTCAGATTGTTTGATTAAAGTAGTCATTGCGCTCTTATTTTACTTAATAACGATTGCAATGCCATCTTTTCTCCCACCCGATTAGGGTGAGAAAGCAGTGCCCAAAAATCATTATCTGGCAAGTCCAGTAGTTGATCCAATTCAGCTAACTCTTCATTTGTTAGGCTGAAAAACCGCTCTGCAACGAACTTTTGTAACACGATATCCAATTCCAGCATGCCTCGACGACAACGCCAAGCAAGGCGACGTTGCATGCTGTCATCTAATGTCTCAGCCGTCATCGAGATACTTTAATGCCAAATATCTTTTTCGTTTTTTTATTAGATTTGGCTTTTTCTATTTTCAAGTCTTTTATGCTGGCAATCGCTGCATTCGGATTTAAGTGCTTAGGACAAACATCAACACAATTCAAAATATTATGGCAACGGTATAAGCGGTATGGGTCTTCTAGGTTTTCTAATCGTGCTTCTTGTGCGTGATCTCTGGTATCGACAATAAAGCGATACGCTTGCAATAGGCCAGCAGGGCCAACAAACTTATCGGGATTCCACCAAAAGCTGGGGCAAGAAGTGGTACAAGCCGCACATAAAACACATTCATAAAGACCATCTAATTTCGCCCTGTCTTCTGGACTTTGTAAGCGCTCTGTTTCAGGCAATGGTTCGTCGTTCTGCAAATATGGCTCAACAGAATTGTAATGCTCGTAGAACTGCGTCATGTCGACGACTAAGTCGCGGATGACGGGTAAGCCTGGTAGTGGTCGAACCACAACAGGCTCTTCTAATTCACTAATGCTCGTTACGCATGCCAATTGGTTCTTGCCATTAATATTGAG
>SPJO01000108.1 GCA_006844635.1 Methylophilaceae bacterium
AAACCGCATGAAAGTCATGTCACTCATTCCGTACTTAATTGGTGGTGCCATCATGTGGGTATTGATGTTGAAATCAGGCGTGCATGCCACGATCGCAGGGGTTGCACTGGCTTTTGCGATTCCATACACACATAAGAGGGATGATCAAAAGTCACCTTTATATATATTAGAGCACTTTCTACACCGCCCCGTTGCGTTCTTGATTCTGCCTATTTTTGCATTAGCTAATACTGGTGTCACCATCAGCCCAACATGGATGCAAGACATTATGCAAAGCCAAAATAGCTTAGGCATTATTTACGGTTTAGTCATTGGTAAAGCCATTGGTGTCACCTTGTTCGCACTCGCAGCTATTAAACTGGGGATTTGCCGAATGCCTGATAGCTTGACTGGGCGCCACCTGTTGGGTGCTGGCTTCTTAGGGGGCATTGGTTTCACCATGTCGATATTTATTACCAACCTCGCTTTTATCGGCGACCCAGTTACTATTAACGCATCTAAAATGGCGATTTTATTAGCCTCATTTACAGCTGGCCTTATCGGCTATATTTGGTTGCGCTTTTTTTCTCCTAAACCAAATAAAAAGTAACATCACGTATTGCTGCTTTACTGCTAGCTTTCCATTGAGGGCCAGAAGTAAAAGCAGCGCAACCTTTTCAAACTAACGACGAAAGAAAACAATATCATGTCAAACGACACCTTAGAAACTCTTAACCAACGCTTAAGCTATATTGTTGGTGAAAACATGGCAAACCAACTGAAAAATGACGGCATTGATCTTGATGCTGAGGCATTAGTACTTGCCGTAAACGACGTGGCTGCGGGCCAACCATCTCGACTATCTGATGATGATAAAAGAAGTACCGTAGAAGAAATACAAAAAATTAGTCAAGAAAAGCAGTCTGCTGCTCAAGCAGAGCAGTCTGCAAAAAATAGTGAGGAAGGCGTTACTTTCTTAGCTGAAAATAGCCAAAAAGATGGCGTGAATACGACCGATAGCGGCTTACAATATAAAGTGTTGTCCAAAGGCGACGGTGAAAAGCCATCTGCGAGTGATACGGTAAAAGTACACTACAAAGGCACACTGATTGACGGTACTGTTTTTGACAGCTCATATGACCGTGGTGAACCTGCAGTCTTCCCGGTAGGCGGCGTTATTGCTGGCTGGACTGAAGCACTGCAACTGATGAGCGTTGGCGAAAAACTAGAATTGGTGATTCCGTCAGATTTAGCCTATGGTCCTAGTGGCAGTGGCGCAGCCATTGGCCCAGATGCTGTATTAATTTTCGAAGTTGAACTGTTAGGTATTGAATAGTAAAAACAGCTCCCTTGCATAAAAAAGGCCCTCTTTAAGAGGGCTTTTTTTATTCGTGGCTTTAACTATTTGCGCATTACTTCGGCGCAAACGTAAACGCGTCACTAAAAAATGCTTCTTCTGGCAGGTTGTATTTAGCAAAATGCTGCTGCGCATCATTAACCATCTCTGGCAAACCACACACATAGGCTTCATGACCACTCAAGTCAGCTATATCTTCTGTCACCGCTTGTTGCACATACCCCGTTCTACCCTGCCAATCATTATCTGCTTTTGATAGTACAGGTACATAGGTAAACATCGGGACATGTTGCGCCCAACGCTGACATAAATCATCCATGTATAAATCTGCTGGTCTACGCCCACCCCAGTATAGGGTCATTGGGCGCTGGATATCGTGATATAGCATGTGCTCAATCATGCCTTTAATCGGCGCAAAACCTGTGCCAGTGGCGGCAAAAACAATGGGCTTGTTTGAATCTTCCCGCAAATAAAAACTACCGAAAGGTGCCTCTAAACGCAAGATAGCTTTTTCTTGCAGCTCATTAAATACATGTTGGGTAAACATGCCGCCCTTGACTAAGCGAAGGTGCAATTCAATACCAAACTCAGTGTGAGGCGCATTGGCAATAGAAAAAGCGCGACGCTGACCATCCTTTAATAAGAACTCGATGTACTGACCAGGCAAAAATTGCAAACGCTCACTACTTGGCAGCTGTAAATGTAACAGTATGACATCATCTGCTAATTGCTCTTTTTTAGACACACGTGCTGGCAATATCCGAGGTTTAATGCCCGCTGCACCGACTGCCACTCGTGACTCAATCACCAAGTCTTCTAAAGGTCTCGCACAACAAAAAAGCGCATTGCCCGCCGCCAGCTCTGCATCTGTCATGGCGCTAGCCAGGTAATCATCATGCATGACCTTACCTTCAATCACTTTACCTTTGCAAGATCCACATACGCCCGTACGGCAGCCATACGGCATATTAATGCCAGTTTCTAGCGCTGCTTCTAAGACTGTTTGACTGGCAGGCACTTCAAGTACTTGCCCACTGGGTTGAATCGTCACTTTTGCCATAAACCTATCTCAATGCCTTTTGAATGCCTTTATTTATCTAGGCGATTATCATCCGAGTCTTTCACTTCTGTGTACTCGCCTTCGATGATGTCATCATTTGCTGGTTGCTGGTGAGCATCTTTAAAACTACCTTCGTAGCCCGTCTGATCTGTTTGATAACTCTCACCAGTTGGGTTTACTTTCGGCTGTTTAATGGGAATGAGTAAAAAAATGACCGCAATCACATCCGTGATAACGCCTGGAATCATCAAGAAAATACCAGCAATAAAATTGCGAGCACTGCCCATCATGCTTTTAACAGGATTACCACCCGTCTTAAATGTCTCCATCATCTTGGCTGACATCAATTGTTTCTCACCACGAATCAGTTGTAAGCCTAAATAGCCAACTAAGACTAAGTAAACTAATAGCCAAATACCATAGCGCTGGCCAAGAGCAATCAGTAAATAGATTTCAGTAAAAATAAAACCAAGTAAAATAAGTGGTAACAATAAACGCATATTTTCCTTTATTCATTAACGCATTGATTATTTAATACCAATGACCGAAAACAATATTATAGTCGTGTTAACACATGTGCCAGACCAAAATTGTGCTGAGCAGCTTGCAAAAGCATTAATTACAGCTAAACTAGCAGCCTGCGTTAATATTGGCGAAGTAGGCCAATCTGTTTATGAGTGGAAAGGTAAAATAGAGCTTGCAACAGAAGTTCCCATTCATATTAAAACGAGCCAAGATTGTTATACAAAACTTGAAGCACTCATTTTAGACATGCACCCATACGAACTTCCTGACATCGTAACACTCCATGTACATGGGGGTTATAAACCGTATTTACAATGGGTAAGTGCTCAACTTTCGCAATAGGACAACCATGCTAAAACGCTTTTCACATTCTATATTTTTCTTTCTGACCTGCTTACTGCTCGTCATAAACACTGCTTACGCTGCTGGCGTTGACGCATTTACCGATGGTACTGACGCGGAATTTCTACATCCAGACAAAGCCTTTCAATTAGACCTCAGTACCATTGACAGCACAAACCTAGAAGGTATCTTCACCGTTGCGCCAGGTTATTATCTATACAAAGACCGCATCCAATTTGAAATTAAAGAGACTAACCAAGGCAAAGTGACCAGCGTTGAATTACCCGCTGGCGAAATGAAAAATGACCCGAACTTTGGCAATAAAGAGGTATATCACCATGACTTTATCGCCAAGCTTCAGGTAGCCGATACCACTAGCGGTTATATCGTCTCAGCCAAATATCAAGGCTGTAGTGAACAAGGTCTGTGTTATGCCCCTCAAACAAAAAGTTTTACCTTTGGCGAACCGGTTGCCCTTAACAAAGAAATCGTCAGCAATACTGCTATTAATTCTGCACCGACATCTGGTGAAGATGAGGCCACCAACCTATTGAAAAGTGGTCAACTTTGGTTAATCGCAGCTGGGTTCTTTGGCTTTGGCTTACTGCTTTCTTTTACGCCTTGCGTATTACCCATGATTCCAATTCTTTCCGGCATTATTGTTGGTGATCAAAAAACGCACAAACATGAAACTAGTCGCTTGCACAGCTTCAATCTATCATTAGCTTACGTATTAGGTATTGCACTTAGCTATACCTTAGCGGGTATCGCCGCAGGCTTATCAGGGCAACTCTTAAGCAACGCATTACAAAGTCCGCTGATGTTAAGCATCACAGCGTTCATCTTTGTGGTGCTATCCTTTTCAATGTTTGGCTTTTACGAACTTAGGATGCCAAAAGCCATTGAAGAGCGCATGGTCAATACGACCAACAGGTTAAAAGGCGGCCAGTTCCTAGGCGTCTTTATTATGGGCATTATCTCCGCATTGATTGTGAGCCCATGTGTCGCCGCACCGTTAGCCGGCACCCTGATTTATATCAGCCAAACCAAGGATGTTGTGCTGGGTGGTGTGGCACTATTTGCATTATCCATTGGCATGGGCGTCCCTTTATTACTGATTGGCGCCTCGGCTGGTCATCTATTACCCAAAGCGGGCAATTGGATGACGGCTGTCCGTAATACATTTGGCGTATTGATGCTCGCTGTGGCCATTTATATAGTTTCGCCGGTTATTCCCCATAGCTTACAAATGATCTTATGGGCCGCCCTACTAATCATTCCTGCCATTTATTTACATGCTTTAGACAACTTGCCATTAGATAGTGAAACAGGTAAATCACACCCATGGATGCGTTTTTGGAAAGGCATTGGCATCATTTTATTAATCTTGGGAGTCATGATGCTAATCGGCGCGATGACGGGTGCAAAAACGCCCCTACAACCACTCGCTGGATTAAACTTAGCCACTAAAGGGCAACAAGAAGGTGCACAACATGCATTGCCATTTAAGCGTGTTCGCAATACAGCTGAGTTGGATGCCAACATTGATGATGCTAGCCAACAAGGAAAAATCACCATGTTGGACTTTTATGCGGATTGGTGCACCTCCTGTAAAGAGATGGAATTGTTCACATTTAGTAACCCTGCCGTACAATCAGCCTTAAAAGATGCCGTCTTATTACAGGCTGATGTCACAGACAACACACCTGAAGACCTCGCCCTACTCAAACGCTTCAATTTATTTGGCCCGCCAGGCATTATCTTTTTTAATCGCTCAGGGCAAGAAATTAAGACCACACGGGTCATTGGCTATGAAAATGCCAACCAGTTTTTAACCAATGTTAACCGCGTCAATGCGCTTAAAGCTGATGAATGTAACCCAGCCATCACTTGTTAACACTTTTAACAACCTACTATGAGTTTAAACACACTATGTTAAAAAAACTTGCTTCGCCAGCAGGCGCTATTCTTTTATTTACCCTGATTGCAGCAGCAACCGCTTATTTTTCAACCGATACAGCTGTTGAGAAAACGGCTAGTGAATCACCAACAGCAGCGTTTTTTGCCACGACCTTGCCAGATGAAAATGGCGAGCCACAAGCATTAAGCCAATGGCAAGGGAAAGTTGTCGTTTTAAATTTCTGGGCGACATGGTGCGCCCCTTGCCGTGAAGAAATGCCCGAACTCTCTGAGTTACACACGGAATATCAAGATCAAAATGTGGTAGTGTTAGGCGTTGCGCTGGATGAAATTGATGCCATTAAAGAGTTCACCACTGAAACGCCCGTGAGCTACCCTATCTTTTCTGCCGAGGATACTGGTGGAGTAATCGCAGCTAACTTAGGTAATGATAAAAGTGCGCTCCCATATACAGTCATCATTCAGTCAGATGGCAGCATTGCAAACACTTATTTTGGCCGTATTTCTAAAGCACTTTTAGAAGAAACATTGGTTAAAATCCTCTAACATACTTTCATCCTTTAATTCAATTGCCTGCAGCTATACAGGCATATAACTTCGTCTAAAAGTTATAAATTTGCTGGACAAAAATCCATAACTTCGGCAAACTTGCACCCTATGAGTTTTAATAAAGCAGGGACGAGGCAATAAAAATGGCGGCAAAATCCATTCTAGTGCTACACGGCCCTAACTTAAACCTACTAGGCGTGCGTGAACCAGAGCATTATGGCAGCGATACGCTCGATAGCATTAATACAGGTTTAACAGAAATCGCAGAAGCTGCTGGCGTTTCCTTAGAAACCTATCAAAGCAACGCTGAAGCAGATATTGTCACCAAGGTGCAGGCATTGGCGACGAATAAAGTCGACTTCATTATTATTAACCCGGCTGCCTTTACGCATACCTCTGTTGTCATTCGTGATGCGATTGCTGCTGTGGACATCCCGTTTATCGAAGTACATCTGTCTAATGTATTTTCTAGAGAAAGTTTTAGACACCATTCTTATTTTAGTGACATTGCAGTTGGCGTTATTAGCGGCTTAGGCGCTGAGGGCTATCATGCTGCATTGCGTTATGCAATTAATCAGCTTAAAAAATAATTATAAAAATTAGCTTTTTCGAGGAGTAGTTATGGATTTACGTAAATTAAAAAAATTAATTGATTTGGTCGAAGAGTCTGGCATCTCTGAGCTAGAGCTCACCGAAGGCGAAGAGAAAGTACGCATTAGCCGTGCTACGGCTCAGGCGCCTGCACCAGTCATGCAAGTGGCCGCGCCTGTGGCTGCCGCTCAGGCGGCGCCTGCTGCTCCTGCAGAGGCAGCGGCTGAAGTAGCTGTCACCAATGGTCACACAGTAGAATCTCCAATGGTTGGTACGTTCTATCGTGCCTCTTCACCAGAAGCTAGCGCATTTGTCGAAGTGGGCGATAAAGTGGAAGTGGGCGATACCTTGTGCATTATTGAAGCGATGAAACTGCTAAATGAAATTGAAAGTGATAAAGCAGGTGTCGTGAAGAAAATTTTAATTGAGAATGGTCAACCAGTTGAATTTGGCGAACCTTTATTTGTGATTGGTTAATAGCACATGTTTGAAAAGATATTAATCGCCAACCGAGGCGAAATTGCACTCCGTGTGCAACGTGCTTGTCGCGAACTCGGCATTAAAACTGTTGCTGTCCATTCCGAAGCAGATAAAGATGCAAAATACGTCAAACTCGCCGATGAGTCTGTTTGTATCGGTCCAGCACAATCCAACCTTAGTTACTTAAACATTCCTGCTGTCATTAGCGCGGCGGAAGTTACGGATGCTGAAGCCATTCACCCAGGCTATGGTTTCTTATCAGAAAATGCTGACTTTGCTGAGCGTGTTGAGCAAAGTGGTTTTGTTTTTATCGGCCCTAAAGCGGAAACCATTCGCTTAATGGGTGACAAGGTGTCTGCAAAAGAGGCGATGAAAAAAGCCGGCATCCCTTGTGTCCCTGGCTCAGACGGTGAACTACCTGATGACCCTGACACAATGCGTGCGATTGCTAAGAAAGTTGGTTACCCCGTTATTATTAAAGCCGCTGGCGGTGGTGGTGGCCGTGGTATGCGTGTTGTGCATACTGAGGCGGCACTAGTTAATGCAGTGAACATGACCAAAGCAGAAGCAGAAACCGCTTTTGGTAACCCAGTGGTTTACATGGAAAAATACCTAGAAAATCCTAGGCATATTGAAATTCAAGTGTTAGCCGATCAGTTTGGCAATGCAGTCTATTTAGGCGATCGTGATTGTTCTATGCAACGCCGCCACCAAAAAGTCATTGAAGAAGCACCATCACCAAACCTTCCATCGAGGGTGCGTGACAAAATTGGTGAGCGCTGTGCCGATGCCTGCCGCAAAATTAAATACCGCGGTGCTGGTACTTTTGAGTTTTTGTACGAAAATGGCGAGTTTTATTTCATAGAAATGAATACACGCTTACAGGTTGAACATACAGTCACCGAAATGATTACTGGGTTAGATTTAGTACAGCAACAAATCTTCGTTGCTGCGGGTCAAAAGCTCAACTTACGGCAAAAAGACATTCATTTAAATGGCCACGCCATTGAATGTCGCATTAACGCAGAAGATCCATACAACTTTGTACCTTCACCAGGTACGATTGAGCGTTTTCATATGCCTGGCGGCCCAGGTGTGCGTATTGATACACATGCGTACGGTGGTTATGTAGTACCTCCACACTATGACTCCATGATTTGTAAGTTGATTACACATGGTGCGACACGTGAGCAAGCTATTGCCCGTATGCGAATTGCTTTGTCAGAGCTATTTGTACAAGGCATTAAAACCAATGTGCCACTGCATGCTGACTTAATGGCTGATGCGGCTTTCCATCAAGGTGGTACTAGTATTCACTATCTTGAAGAGAAACTAGGCATCGCTAACAAGTAGTGGCCTGGCGATTACTGAAAATCCAAGCGGATGACCAAACTGCGGACACAATTAGTGACGCGCTAATGTCGCTGGGTGCACTATCTGCTAGCATCGAAGATGCCCATGCAGATACCGCAGCAGAGCAGGCCATTTTTGGAGAGCCAGGTGACCCGCCGCCTGGTATTTGGCAACAAAGTATTGTCACGGCCATGCTGGATGAGTCCATTGCTGTTGAGCCGCTACTAGCAGCTCTTCAAAAAGAAACAGCGATGAAGCAGTTCTCTTACACGACAGAAACGATTGAAGACCAAGATTGGGTACGCGCAACGCAAGCGCAGTTCGAGCCAATCAACATTACTGACAAACTTTGGATTGTCCCCACTTGGCACACCAGCCCTGACGAAGAAGCTATTAATATCACACTGGATCCAGGCCTGGCCTTCGGTACAGGTAGCCACCCTACAACATACCTTTGTTTAGATTGGCTAACGAAACAAGGTGATTTATCCAGTGTTTTAGATTATGGCTGCGGTTCTGGCATCTTAGCCATCGCAGCCAAAAAGCTTGGCGCAGACCATGTTGTTGGCGTAGATATTGATGACCAAGCGGTAACTGCTAGCCGGTTTAATGCAGAACAAAACCAGACTGACATCTCTTTTTATGATGCCAATGTGTTTGAACATGCAACGTTTGATATCGTGGTTGCCAATATTTTATCTAGCGCATTAATGGTTTTAGCACCAGCACTTGCAAAATATTGTAAAACTGGCGGTAAAATAGCACTATCAGGTATCCTAGAAGAACAGTCCGATGCATTGGTTGCTCGTTACAGTGAATGGTTTAAAATGGATGCTCCTAAACAAGAAGATGCATGGCTATTGTTAACTGGCGTTAAAAAATGAATTACATTACCTCATGTCCCAAGTGTGATACTCAGTTTGTTATTAATGATTCGCTTATTAAAGCCTATCGTGGCAAAGTGCAATGCGGCAACTGCGAGCATGTGTTTAATGCCAAAACACGTCTTACTGAGATTTCGGATGACATCACGACAGCTGAGGAATATCAAGCTAGCTTAGAAAAAGAAGCCGAAGTAACTGAAGAAATTATTATCGTCCCACCAGTAGATATTAATGCTGAAGTTGATAACTCAGCTATTGATCAATATATCAATACTGCACCCGAAACCAAGCCTGTTGATGATTTTAATGACCATGTAACGAGTGTTAAAAAAGAAAAACCGGCGGTTAAGCACCCGTTTCTACTTGGCTTATTGCTCTTATTATTTGCTACGGGTGCTGCGCTACAAACGATTTATCATATGCGTGTCAGAATTGCCGCAGAATATCCGCAATTTAAGCCACTGCTGGTCAAAGCCTGCGTGCCATTGAAGTGTTCGATAGGCCTACCTAAAGAGTTAGACTCTATTACGATTGGCGATTCAGATATGCAAGAAAATGATAGCTATCAATCTGTGATTAATTTCACTAGCTCGCTGACCAACACTAATACTTATCCAGTGGCTTATCCAAATATAATTCTGACGCTCACGAACGAAGATGATCGAGTAGTGATTCAAAAGCGTGTGCAACCATCTGATTATTTACCCGCTAACACTAATATCGCAGAGGGTATCCCTGGTCGTGGTGTTAGCTCCATTAAGCTTCCACTCTTTGTCGATGATGCTGTTGTAGCGGGTTACCGCATTCTATTAACCTATCCATAAACTAGCTATTCGCCTAATGAAAATCCTTAGACCCATTTAAGGCCTTTTACACAAGTTAATATTGCACTAGCTGTGTACTATAGTACCTATAGCGTTACATATTAATTACTAAGGAGAAATATTATGTGGACAACACCAGCAGCTACTGAAATGCGTTTCGGTTTTGAAGTTACAATGTACGTAATGAACAAATAAGTTTGTTCTTATGTAAAAGAAAAGGCGCACTAGCGCCTTTTTTGCTTTCTAGCGCTCGTAGTTAATGCATCTCCAAGTTGGCAATATTGACTTGTGTGATCGCCGCCACCAATTGCTCAATAGCAGCCATCCGCACAAAACTCTTCCGCCAAGCAATCGCAATCCTTCTAGTCGGTACCGGCTTCGCAAAAGGAATCACTTTTAATAAAGGGTTTTCATAACGTGCAACCGTTGCCGAAGCTGGCAACACAGTAATCCCTAAGTTAGATGCCACCATATTGCGTATGGTTTCCAGAGAGTTGCCTTGTAACACCTCCCCTTTTCTAGATAACTCTGGGCATGCTTGTGTCACTTGATTGCTAAAACAATGGCCGCTGTTTAATAACAACACCTTCTCATCTGATAGTTCAGCAGGTTTAATCTGTTTGCGTTTTGCCCAATGATGATTTGCTGGCACCACCACAGAAAAGTCTTCATCATATAACGTTTGTACTTCAATTCCTGGTATATCAAAAGGTAATGCAATAATCGCTGCATCAATCACACCATTTCTGAGCTGTACTTCTAAGTTAGCGGTTAAATTCTCTTCAACTTCTAACGGCATTTCTGGCACATTCACGCGCAAGATTGGAATCATTTCTGGCAGCAAATATGGGCCAACAGAGTGAATCATTCCTAGTTTAAACAAGCCTTGTAGTGGGTTTGTGCCTAATTTGGCTAACTCTTTTAAACGCGTTGATTCTTCTAAGATAACGTTGGCTTGTTCAATAATCTTCTCACCAATTTCTGTCGGCGTCACTTCACTACGGCTGCGCTCAAAGATAGCAACATCCAATTCTTCTTCTAACTTTTTAATGCCTAAGCTTAAAGCAGGTTGCGTGACAAAACACTTTTCTGCTGCGCGCCTAAAATTACGTGCTTGCGCAACGGCCACAACAAAGCGCAACTCATTCAACGTCATGATTAACTCCCCTGATAAGGATTACTTATTGTAGTTTGATTAGTTTTATTAATCAACAATATCAAAACATACAATTATACAAATCAATTCATTCATCCTAAAATGCTTTTCATGCACTGCATATTGATACATACGATTAACGACATAGGAGAAAAAAATGAAACAGCTTATTGAAAGTCAAACACAACTCATTGAAGCCCTCGCGGTTTACGCACAAAGCCATTAACTTTTTATAGAAAATTCATGAATAAATATAAATTACATTTTTAGATTTAGGAGAACATCATGACAACTGAACCAAAATGTCCATTTTCAAGTGATAACACCAATCGTACAACCACCTCTGGTGGCAGAAATAACAGTAACTGGTGGCCAGAGCAACTTAACTTGAAAATCTTACATCAGCACTCTCAACTATCGAACCCATTAGACCCATCTTTTAATTACAAAGAAGCATTTAACAGTTTAGATTTAGATGCTGTTGTACAAGACTTACATGCGCTTATGACAGACTCGCAAGACTGGTGGCCAGCAGATTATGGTCATTATGGGCCGCTTTTTATTCGCATGGCATGGCATGTTGCAGGTACCTATCGAGTCTATGATGGTCGCGGTGGTTCTGGTACTGGTAATCAGCGCTTTGCTCCATTAAATAGTTGGCCAGATAATGGCAACCTAGATAAAGCACGGCGCTTGTTATGGCCAATCAAACAAAAATATGGCAATAAACTATCCTGGGCTGACCTTTTTATCCTTACTGGGAATGTCGCATTAGAATCAATGGGGTTTAAAACATTTGGTTTTGCCGGCGGCCGAGAAGATATATGGGAACCAGAAGACGATATCGACTGGGGCCCAGAAGCAGCATGGCTAGGCGATGAACGCTATCAAGGTGAACGAGAGCTAGATAATCCACTAGGTGCTGTACAAATGGGATTGATTTATGTGAATCCAGAAGGGCCGAATGGCAACCCTGATCCAGTTGCTTCTGCGCATGATATTCGCGAGACATTTAAACGCATGGCCATGAATGATGAAGAAACTGTCGCACTAGTGGCTGGCGGCCACACCTTTGGTAAATGTCATGGCGCAGTGCCTGACAGCAACCTAGGTAGAGAGCCAGAAGCAGCACCAATTGAGGAGCAAGGTTTCGGCTGGATAAATAGCGCCGGTACAGGTCATGGTGAAGATACAACGACCAGTGGTTTAGAAGGGGCTTGGACAACAAATCCTACCCAGTGGGATAACAATTACTTTGAGAACCTATTTGCATATGATTGGACATTGACAAAGAGCCCTGCTGGTGCACAACAATGGACGCCAAAGAATGCTTCAGCAGCCAATACGGTACCAGATGCGCATAACGCGTCTAAACGCCATGCGCCTATGATGACAACAGCAGATTTAGCCCTAAAAGCAGACCCTGCTTATCAGAAAATTTCTAGACGGTTTTATGAGAACCCAGAAGAGTTTGCAGATGTTTTTGCAAAAGCGTGGTTTAAATTAACACACCGTGATATGGGTCCTGTTTCTCGTTACCTTGGCAAGTTAGTGCCAAGTGAGACACTTATTTGGCAAGACCCCATTCCAGCTGTTAATCATAAACTGATTAATCGGCAAGATATTGCTCGTCTTAAAGAGGCAATACTTGCTACAGGGGTGCCAATCTCTCATTTGGTCAGTGTTGCATGGGCTTCAGCTTCTACTTTCCGTGGTTCTGATATGCGCGGTGGTGCGAATGGTGCACATATTCGTTTAGCTCCACAAAAAGACTGGTCTGTTAACCAGCCAGCATCGCTTGCTAAAGTCATTGCTGCCTTTGAAAGTATTCAGCAAGATTTTAACAATGCTAAAACAGATGGTAAGTCTGTTTCTATTGCTGATTTAGTTGTACTAGGTGGTTGTGCAGCCATTGAAGTTGCAGCTAAGAATGCAGGTCATGCCATTGAAGTGCCCTTTACCCCTGGTCGTTCGGATGCTTCACAAGCCGAAACAGATGTTGAGTCATTTGGCTACCTAGAACCTATTGCCGATGGTTTCCGCAACTATACCAAAGACGGTATACATGTGGCAGAGGCAGAGCTATTGTTAGATAAAGCCCAACAACTGAAGTTAACAGCGCCTGAAATGACGGTATTGATTGGTGGTATGCGCGTGCTTAATACGAATGCCACAGATTCTTCTCATGGTGTATTCACCTATGAAAAGGATGCATTAACTAATGACTTTTTTGTTAACCTACTTGATATGCAGACAAAATGGGAGCGGTCTACTACATCAGATGGCTTGCTTGAAGGGCGTGACCGTACGACGAAAAAGCTTAAATGGACAGCGACAGTTGTTGATTTGGTGTTTGGGTCAAATTCGCAACTTCGAGCAATAGCAGAAACCTACGCACTTCAAGATTCGCAAACGTCTTTTGTTCACGACTTTGTAAAAGCTTGGAATAAAGTGATGAACCTCGATCGTTACGATATTGATTAATATTAATTTTGAAGATGACATCTTAATGTCACATCAACGCATTATGATGAATCATCAATTATTTCATGTAATTGTAATTCCCTGTTTTAAGCCCGCTATTAGCGGGCTTTTTTTTATTTTTTTGTCATTTCTTACTTCTCACGGCGACCAAGTTAAATATAATCAGTATGATGATTCATGTTGATAATAACGATTTCAAGGAGATATCATGAAAACTTGGGTATGTAATGTTTGCGGATTGATTTACGAAGAAGAAAAAGGTTGGCCACAAGATGGCATTGCACCAGGAACAAAATGGGAAGATGTACCTACTGATTGGATGTGCCCTGAATGCGGTGTAACCAAGGCTGAGTTCGATATGGTTGAGTTTTAATAATCACAAATGTACCGTATCGCGCTCTTCGGCGAAGTACTTGCTGACATCTTCCCTAATGAGACCATTCTAGGTGGCGCGCCGTATAATGTCACTAGGCACTTACGTGCTTTACAGCAGCACCCCATGCTCATTTCTCGCGTGGGTCGTGACAGCCTGCAAGAAAAGCTATTTCAAGAGCTATCAAAACTGCACATCGATACATCTGGTATTCAGTTTGATGACCATAAACCGTCAGGACAAGTAACCGTCAATATTCAAAACAATCATCACCATTTTGATATTCGCGCGGATCAAGCTTACGATTATATTGATTTAAATGCTGCCTCGAAGGCCATCGAACATCACCAGCCCGATGTCATTTATTTTGGCACCTTAGCGCTCAGACATGCTGTCTCTAAAAGCACGCTTAGTGCGCTTTTAGAAAAAACAAACTGCACTACATTTTTAGATATTAATCTTAGAGCGCCATGGTATAACCAAGCCACGATAGAACAAGCCCTGCTGGCAGCTGATATTGTCAAAATTAATGACGATGAGCTTGCCACGATTGCCGCGCTGCTTAAACTAAAACACAAAGAGCCCCAGGCCATAGCAAAACATCTCATTGAAACTTTTAACATCGTGACACTTTATGTTACTACTGGCGAATCTGGGGCTTGGGCCTATACGCAGGCGCATGGGACTCACCAAACAAAAGGTCACAAGCTAGGAGAGGCACTCGTTGATACGGTCGGTGCTGGCGATGCATTTTCAGCGGTATGTTTATTGGGTCACCTCTCCGATTGGCCGATAGAAAAAACATTAGAAAAAGCCAATCGTTTAGCAGCAGATGTCTGCCAATTTAGAGGTGCAGCACCTGAAGACAACACTTGTTACGATACATGCCTAGCTGAGGCCAATCATACGTAATCAAGGTGTTATTGTAGAACTTTTTTTAGCTGTGAGTTGTGGCGCTTCTATGGTTTCAGGCACATGTAGCGGCAGTGATAGCACGCATAAAATTAATATTATTCGAATCCAAATCATGCCGTTCCCTCCCCTAATGCCTGTGACAACGCGTTCTCGCGCTGTTATCCTTTTTTGCGGTTTCAAGACCAGACCCATTCAGGCTGTCTGCTAAAACAACAATTTATGTAACAATAGACGCACGATTATTTCTAATTACTGAATGGCATCAACAAATACGTGCATTATTCCTATGTTTGCTGTTTAATAATGTATATAACATATTAATAATCAGCCATTTATATACATGTGTATACATTATACACACTTAATATACATCTGTATATTTTTTTGGGGTTTTTATACAAAGCAGCTAGGTAAGTCATTATGAGCGAAAAAAGGTCTAGAAGCAGACAGGTAGAAGAAGAAAGACTTCGTGAGATAACACAAATCGCTGAAGATATTATTGGGGAAAAAGGCATTGGCGGCCTTACGTTACAAGAAGCAATATCAAGAAGCAGCATCTCAAGAGGTACTTTTTATAAATTAATTCCGTCCAAAGAAACACTCATTACCTATTTAGGGATTAAGGGTGTTAACTTTTGGCTCGAGCTTGTGCGTAAAGCGATTAACTATGATGCTTTATCTCGCGAGCGTTTGTTGGTTTTATATGCCTCGCACGTGTTATTCAATAAATTAAAGCCGATTAACTATCAGTGCTTATTTATCGCCAACTCTGAGTCAAATAAGCTACTCGTTAATCCAGACTTAAACGATATCCTAGATGTGCGGGTAAATGACCTGATTAACTACATTGATAGCTGCATCAAACTAGGAATGAAAGAAGGTAACTTAGACGTAGATGCCAATATCGACTCTATTGATTTGGCTTTCTTTATCTGGGCCAACCGCTATGGCGCAACCGTCACTGCCACCAATTATAAAATTAGTAACGCGGATCTTACGCATAAATATAAACTCTTTACAGATTACAGTTTAGACAATATGAATTGGAAGCCGCTTTCGAGTGAACTCAATTATGAGCGCGTACTGATTGATATCTTCAAAGAGTTTTATGGTAAGGAGATCAAAATGGCGAAAAAACTTCATACGCCGAGCAACCCGTTCTCTATTACTGAACAGGCATTTGGTTAAGTTATTCGTTTTTGTGCTTTTCCATAATCCACTTAGATAAGTATTTAGTGCTGGTCATGGTGTGATGTTTTAGCATTGCACCAGTAAAGTTATCTAAGCGGTGCTGCTCCAATCGTTGTCGTATAGTCTGGATGTGCGCAATGAGTTTTGGTGCCAATGTTGCTGCATCAAATTGTGTCTTTAACTGTATCGTCGTCTGCTGTTGTGCCAGTTGCCATGCTGCTTGATCACGATAAAGTGTTACAGCAGCCTCCGCAAACGCGTCGGCATCATCGGCAATCGCCCCTGGCCAAATCGTATCTGGCGCTAACATACCCTCTGCACCAATCGCTGTCGTCACACTAGGCGTTTGCGTCACCATGGCATCCAACAGCTTACCTTTGAGGCCAGCACCAAACCGCAATGGCGCTAAACAAACCCGCGCACCTTCCATAACTTCAGCAACTGATGGCGCCCACCCTTTCACCAAAAAGCCAGATGCTGGATGATGTAAAGCCATGGCTTTTGCCGGTGGGTATGCGCCATAAATATGCAAGTCGGCTTCAGGCAGTTGCTTTCTAATCAGCGGCCAAATCGATTGCAGATATAGGACAGCATCCCAGTTCGGTGCATGTCGAAAGTTGCCAATGGTCATAAAATGCTGGCGCTTAGTAAAATGGCGAGTCGTCTTTGGCAACGATTCCAAATCCAACATAAATGGTAAGTGGTGTAACAACTGCTTATCAACGCCAAATTGCTGCTGCAATAACTGCATTTCATAGGTAGAAATAACTAATGCTAAATCACAACGTAAAATGGCTGCCATTTCTCGCTTTGCTAAATCGCTTGATAAGTCTTGTTGGTTCATCACCCGACTAGCTTTGTGTGCTTCATGTCGCGCTCCTCGTAGACACTGTAAGTCGACGGTATCTAATATTTTCATTGCTTCTGGGCAATGTTGATCGACACGCCACCCAAACTGCTCTTCCATCATAAAACGGTCGAAGTGCACGATGTCTGGTTGATACGCTTTAAGGTAAGCATCAAAACGATCATCATTTAATGCAATGGCTTGCGTGGTAATTCCGACAGCCGACAAGTCTGCCATCTGCTCAGTTTGTTGTGCAGGAGACGCGAATTCAACCGACCACCCTTGTTGGGTATAGACACGCAAAGTTGCCAACATTTGATAGCCTGCCGCCGATGAATTTGGCTCTGGCCATACATAGCCAATGACCAGTACTTTTTTCATGAATATGCTTTCTGTTAGCGTTTAGCTTTATTGAACAACTTGATACGCTGTTGTTTGCGACAGTGTTTATTCTAAAGGAGTTTGTGCCTGATTACTTAAATGGGTAATATGATAGCGTCTTAATTAAAAATTTTTGATGATGATTTGGGATACAACAGCAATATGGCAAGCACTTGCTGGCGGCTTACTCATTGGTTTCGCTGCGAGTGTTTTACTTATTTTTAACGGCAAAATTGCCGGCATCAGTGGCATTGTTGGGCAAGCACTTAACCGATCACTCCATGGTCAAGGTTGGCGTTATGCATTTCTGATAGGGCTCATAATATCGCCCCTCATCTATGGCTTTTTTAAAGCCGTTCCTCAAATCAGCATCACAACGAGCGACACCATCATCATCATTGCAGGCTTGCTGGTTGGCATCGGTACACGCATGGGCAATGGTTGTACTAGCGGTCATGGAGTGTGTGGTATTGCGCGACTCTCTTTGCGCTCCATTGTGGCGACAGTCACTTTTATGGTTGCTGGTGCAGTCACTGTCTATATCCTTCGGCACATGATTTAATATGCACATGATTATTGCCTTAATTGCTGGATTGGTTTTTGGTTTGGGTTTGATTTTATCGGGGATGACCGACCCAGAAAATATTCATAATTTTTTAGATATTTCAGGCAACTGGGACCCTGCACTCATGTTTGTCATGGTTGGCGCGATCTCGCTAAGTGCATTTGCTTTCTTTTGGGCAAAGTCTCGTTCACAAACCATTTTGGGTGAACCATTGGTGTTACCCGTTAACACCATCATAGATCGTCATCTCATTTTAGGTGCAACCTTATTTGGCATTGGCTGGGGTCTCGCCGGCTTTTGCCCTGGCCCAGCCGTCGCATCCATCATAAGCCAACCGCATAAAGCAGGGCTGTTTTTAATTTCAATGATTGTTGGCATGCTCGTATTTCACCGCTTTAAAAAATAACGCACCAGCGTTTTTTAGGTTCCCAATCCACGATACGAATACGATTTAAACCTATTGCACTTCATTTGATTTACATCAAACCCCTCAGCTTGGTCAATTGATGTATGTCAAATCCGCACGCTACTTGACCCCTTAATATAGCCCCATATCGACAACATAACCGGGGAATTAAAATGAAAAAAACATTATTAAGCCTATCTATCTTAGCGGCTTTAAATCCAATGATGGCGTATGCCGAAGCGGGTGATTGGGTTGTGCGTTTACGTGCGGTCAATGTAAGTCCAAATGAAGACAGTGATTTAGGTAAAACAGTTAACAAGAATGTAGCGCCTGTCATGACACCTGGCGCTGAGCTAAAAGTAGATGACAACTGGATTCCAGAGTTAGATGTTTCATACTACTTTACTAAAAACATCGCTGCCGAGCTTATTTTGGCATTAGGTACTGAGCATGATGTCAAAATTTCAGGTGACGCCTTAACTACTGTTGGTGATCAAAATTTAGGAGAAGTAGATTTATTACCTCCAACCTTAACTGTGCAATGGCACTTTAATCCAGATCAAAAGTTTGACCCATATGTCGGTGCAGGTATCAACTATACCCACATGCTAGATCGCAACTTAAAAGTCAGTAGCGGTGCGCTGGCTGGGAGCAAGATTAAAATCGACTCTGACAGTTGGGGTTGGGCATTACAAGCAGGTGTAGATGTTAATTTAGAGAATGGTTGGTTGATTAATGCTGACGTGAAATACGTCACTATTGATACAGATGTGGAACTTAAAAACCCTCTCGCTGGCAATGCTTGGACAAAAATTGATGACTTAGATATCAACCCATGGGTTATCGGTATTGGCATTGGTAAGAAATTCTAAAACAATCATAACGATTAACAGTTGCTGGTCCCCCCTTATCTCTACCGCTTGCGGTAGAGATTTTTTTATTTGTTTTCGGGGTGCTTTATGTGCACCACACTTTGGTTTGATGCATCACATCCATCCAAATAGCCCAGCCAGCAATAGCACTCAAGAAAAGGCCTGCTGCGCGCATGCTGGTCGCATCTCCCAAGTAACGCAATCCATGCTTTAATTTAAACCAAAAAAATGGACCAATAATCAGCGAGAGGCTGGTGCCAATGGCAAATGTTGCCATGCTAAGCGCACCATGCACCGCATTCGCATTCAATGAAGCAACTAGCAATGCAGAATATAAAAGGCCACATGGCATCAACGCCCATAACATGCCAGTGAAAATGCCACCGCCAGAACGTGATGTAAGGCTTTTTACTTTGCGCCAAACATGCCGGCTAAACTGATCTGCCCACACAGGCTGTTTGGCAAAAAGCAATAACATCAGGCCCCAAGCCAACACCAGTGCATGAAAGAATGTCCAAAGTGGATGTAGCGCTAATGTTTGCTCAGTAAACCAAGCTAACTTATTCACAGACGCTGCCGCGACAGCGCCTAATAAACCATAGCCAATCAAGCGCCCAAGATGAAAAGGTAATATTTTCACCCCTGCCGCACTGCTCTGCAAGCCACCGCAAGCTGCGCCGCACATCGCAATACAATGCGGCCCACCAGCTAAGCCCATTAAAAAAGTTGTGACGATAAGTGACGTTTCCATTGACGATTATAGTATTTTTGAAAAGCGTGTACGGTTGGTATCAGCTTGTAAATATTGGTCGAAGGTCATGGCAATTGCGCGTACAAAGAACCAGCCTTTATCACTAACCAAAATACCTGTTTGGTCAATCGTTAGCATACCCGCCTCTGCTAATGGCTTTAATGCCTCTAGCTCTTGCGTAAAATATTGCTTGAAGTTAATCATGCAAGCTAATTCAATCGCTTCAAAATCAACTTCTCCTTGGCACATCAAGGCCATAATGACTGTCCGGCGAATTAAATCATCTTTTGATAAACCCAGGCCACGTGTCACCGGGAAACGACCCTGCTCTAAGCAATCGTAATAGTCCTCTAAGCTTTTTGCATTTTGGCTATACGTTGCGCCCACCTTGCCAATGGATGAAACACCCAAACCAATTAAATCTGTATCCGCTTGTGTGCTATAGCCTTGGAAGTTGCGATGCAAACGACCCTGTCTCTTTGCTACAGCCAGCTCGTCTGTCGACAATGCAAAATGATCCATACCAATATACACATAACCTGCAGCTAGCAGTTTACTTTGAGCCATAGACAGCATGCTGACTTTTTCAACTGCCTTAGGTAACGTGTATTGGTCTATGCGACGCTGTGGTTTAAATTTTTCAGGTAAGTGTGCGTAGGCATATAGTGCAATTCTATCTGGCCTTAACGAGATCACTTGATCGATGGTGTCCGAAAATGTTTGTTCTGTTTGCTTAGGCAGCCCATAAATCAAATCGACGTTAATAGATTCATATTTCAATTCGCGCGCTGTATTCACCAAGTCAAAAACTTGCTCTGGGGCTTGTTCACGATGCACAGCGGCTTGTACTTCAGGATTAAAGTCTTGCACCCCAAAGCTTAAACGATTAAAGCCCAAAGCGCTTAAATAGTCTAACCTAGCTGCATCAACGGTACGCGGATCGACCTCAATAGAAAACTCACCTGCTGGCGAAAGCATAAAGCTATCTTTTAACTTTCGCATCAACTGTGTTAACTCATTATCACTAAAAAATGTCGGTGAACCACCGCCAAAATGTAGCTGAGACACTTGAGGTTTTTTGCCTAAATATGGCAGATGCAAATCAATTTCTTTGAATAGGTAACGCAAATACTCTGCACTTGCCTCATGGTTTTTGGTCACAACCTTATTACAGGCACAAAAGAAACAAAGTGACTCACAAAAAGGAATATGTACATAGACTGATAAAGGTAGGGCACTTCTGCTTGCTTTTCTTAACTTCAATGTTTCTATATAAGTATTTTCGTTAAAGGCTTCAACAAATCGATCTGCTGTAGGATAAGAGGTATAACGCGGGCCT
Organism: Methylophilaceae bacterium; assembly: GCA_006844635.1. Classification (GTDB taxonomy): domain Bacteria; phylum Pseudomonadota; class Gammaproteobacteria; order Burkholderiales; family Methylophilaceae. The sequence continues at coordinate 21,145 of SPJO01000108.1, forward strand.
GGAACATCATATTGTTGTAACAGCGCCGTCGATATGACCGGACGTTCTATCGTTGACTGGTTCATTTTAGTCACCTACTAAAAATTTAATGTATATTGTGCGATAAGTAGAAAAAAAGACTTTGATACAAATCAAATTTCTTTCGAAGGTCTATAATGAGTTGATATTGACATGAAGTTAGGCAACCTATGACAGACGCAACTGTTGCACAAAACCTAAAAGTCGCTTGCTCAAACTGCAATTTGAGAGAGCTTTGCTTACCCGTCGGTTTTAGTCCAGACGATATTGACCGACTCGATGAAATCGTTAAAAACCGCCGTCGCGTTAAACAAGGTGATTCGCTATTTAATGACGGTGACCCTTTTACTTCACTCTATGCTATTCGTACTGGCTTCTTCAAAACCAGCGTTACGACTGATGATGGCCGCGAGCAGGTCACTGGTTTTCAAATGGCTGGAGAAATTGTTGGGTTGGACGGCATTGTTAATGAACAGCACTCCTGTCATGCGGTGGCACTTGAAGATGCGGAAGTTTGCGTCATGCCTTTTGCCAATGTCGAGAGCTTATCTCGTGAGTTTCCTGTTTTACAACGCAATGTGCATAAAATCATGAGCCGCGAAATCGTCCGTGAAAATGAAGTCATGATGTTGTTGGGTAATATGCGCTCTGAAGAGCGCATCGCTGCGTTCTTGCTAAACCTGGTACAACGCCTACATACGCGCGGCTTCTCAAAAACAGAGTTGGTTTTAAGAATGTCGCGCGAAGAAATAGGTAGCTATTTAGGCATGAAAATCGAAACGGTTAGCCGTACCTTTTCTAAATTTAGCGACCTAGGCATTATTGAAATTAAACAACGTTTTGTCCATATCAAGGATGCTGATGCCTTGAAAAAAATCTGTAATCCACAAGTTTGCTAGGTAGCCTAAACAGCCAAAAATAAGCATTTGTTTATGGCGCAACATCGCCAGCTGCCTCAACACCAGTGGCCGCATGATTCCTTGCTTTCATCGCTGGCGCCAACTCTTTGGCCTCCAAGGTTTTATTAATTTGCAAACCCTTTACGTAATAATTTTCAATCGCTGGATCTGGCGTACTTGCCGCATAATAAAATGTAATCACCGAAGCAACCATCACCACTAATGGTCCACTAATAACCATCCATGCATAAGCTGACCGCCACCAAGGTGCTGGCCTTGTTGTTTCTACTTGTTTATCCATCGTTCACCTTCCTGTTCAATTAAATTATCGTAGCACTAAAAATACCGAGTCTTCACTCACAATTTTTGGGCTATCTAACGATTGAATGTGAAACTCAATCTTATGTTTCCCCACCGGCACACTACCATCTGGCACCTCAACGTCCACAACCACCCAGCGTGCTTCCGCAGGTAGGACTTCAATATAAGGCGTTTGCGCTTGGCCTTTAAAACCAACCTTTGCATTTTCTAAGCCAGATACCTGGAACTGATAGCGGTGCGTTAATTCTGTCGCGTTCATAATCTGTAAGCGATAAACATTTTCCAACATGCCATTTTCGACTAATCTCGCCATCACCGTACGGTCTCGCACGACATCAACCTTAAACGGTGCTCTAAACCACAGACTGGTTAATAAGGCGACGACCAAGCCCACGAGCAATGTGGAATAAATCAACACCCTTGGCCTTAAAACATGTTGCAACATTTGTTTACGCGTCCAGCGGTATTTATTTGCGTTTTGCGTCGTATACTTAACTAGGCCTCGCTCATAACCTACTTTGTCCATCACAGTATTACAAATATCCGCACAGGCACCACAGCCGATACATTCATATTGTAAGCCGTCGCGAATATCAATCCCTGTCGGACAGACCTGCACGCACAAACCGCAATCAACACAATCCCCCGTCGGGTTTAGTTTTGCCTGGTGTTTTTTAGAGCCCTTACTTCTTGGTTCACCCCGATTCTCATCATAAGTAACAATCAACGTATCGTGATCAAACATGGCACTTTGAAAGCGCGCATAAGGACACATATATTTGCAGACTTGTTCGCGCATAAAACCAGCATTACCATAGGTGGCAAAACCGTAAAACATCACCCAAAATAGGTTCCAAGTGCTCACATCGAGCTGTACAAAATGCGTCATCAGGTCACGAATCGGTGTGAAATATCCGACAAAGGTAAACCCTGTCCACAATGCAAAAGCAATCCAAATAAAGTGTTTGAGCGCCTTCTTAGAAAGCTTATGTTTACTCATGCCGGATGCATCCAGCTTCATGCGTTTAGCACGGTCACCTTCTACCTGTTTTTCAATCCAAAGAAAAATCTCTGTGTAAACGGTTTGTGGGCAGGTGTAACCGCACCATAGCCTGCCCGCGATTGCCGTGAATAAAAACAATGACAACGCTGAAATAATTAAAATTCCAGTGAGGTAAATTAGGTCTTGCGGATACAGCACCAGCTTAAAGATATAAAACCGCTTGGCATCTAAATCAAATAATAGCGCTTGACGCTGCCCCCACTGCAGCCAAGGCACACCATAAAAAAACAACTGTGTTATCCAAATCATTACCCAGCGCCATTTAGCAAAATAGCCAAACACACTACGCGGGTAAATTTTCTCCTCTGACTTGTAGAGCGAAATAACCTCTGACTTTTTCTCAGCAGAGGTATTGGGAGTTGGTTCTTTTACGGATGTACTCGACATACTAACTCACTACTCCGGCTCCGACGGGTTAGACATGCCCCAGATATAAGCCGCCAGTACTTTAATTTGAGCAGGTGTTAATTTGTCTTTTTGTGCCGGCATCTGGTTATTAACGCCAGACATAATCCGTTGCGTAATCGCCGCTTCACCTGCACCATGTAGCCAAATACTATCCGTTAAGTTCGGCGCACCCATTGCTTGGTTACCCTCACCATTCGCACCATGGCATGCAGCGCAAGTCACAAACTTTTCTTTACCGAGTGCAGCTGCCGCATCATCATGTGAGCTGTTAGACAGGCTCAATACATAGTTTGCTAAATTCCTCACATCTGCCTCACTGCCAATCATAGCCCCCATTGCTGGCATCATGCCATGACGGCCATTGGTAATGGTTTCTTCAATTTTCTCTGGGCTGCCGCCATGGAGCCAATCACCATCTGTTAAATTCGGAAAGCCACGACTGCCGCGCGCGTCTGAAGCATGGCACTGTGCACAGTTATTCATATACAAACGCTCACCAATAGATTGGGTCGCTGGTAAGTCAGCAATGTCGGCAATAGGCACACCTTCAAATTGTGCATAAATGGGTTTTAACGCTTCATTGGCTTTTTCCACTTCAACCTCATATTGGTTCACTGACGTCCATTCAATCTTGCCTGCATAGCTGGCAATACCAGGGAAAACCACCAAATAACCTAAAGAGAATAAAATGGTCAGCACAAACATCCACACCCACCAGCGTGGTAATGGGTTGTTCATTTCGGTAATATCTTCATCCCAGACATGACCGCTGGTTTCTGCAGCGCCACTGCCTGCTACTTTCATTTTGCTGGTAAGCACCAACAAAATAAGACACGCGATAATACCTGCCAACGTGAAAAGGGTTATGAAATACGGCCAAAATGTATTGAAAAAATCTTGCATGTTAAATTCCTTTATTTTTCATCGAAAGGCAATTGTGCTGCCTGATCAAATTCACCCGTACGGCGATGGCGCCACACCCAAACTAATATGCCAACAAACACAACAAAGCTGATAACAGTTACGATGATTCTTAATGTATTAATTTCCATCATTTTCTCCAGTGCTTACTTAAGATGAATACCGAGCACTTGCATATAAGCAATAATCGCGTCCATCTCAGTTTTACCTTCCACGGCTGCAGCTGCTTCCGCTATTTGCGCGTCACTATAGGGCACACCGACCTTGCGTAGTGCTTCCATATTTTTGCCAATCTCTGTATTCACAGGTGCCTCTTCCAACCATGGGTAAGCTGGCATAATGGACTCTGGTACAAGATCTCTTGGGTTAATTAAATGTAACCGTTGCCACTCATCACTATATTTGCCACCGACACGTTGTAAGTCAGGGCCGGTACGCTTACTACCCCACTGGAATGGGTGGTCGTAAACAAACTCTCCTGCTACTGAGTAGTGACCATAACGCAGCGTTTCTGCTCTTAGCGGTCTAATCATTTGAGAGTGGCAGTTATAGCAACCTTCTCGTAGATACACATCACGGCCCGCAAGCTGCAATGGGGTATAAGGCTGTAAACCTTTGATTGGCTCCGTGGTCGATTTTTGATAAAACAGCGGCACAATCTCCACCAAGCCACCAATTGAAATGACCAGCAAGATCAGCACAATCATTAAAAAGTTATTCGTTTCAACCTTCTCATGACCAAAACCTTGCTGCACGTCTTGATTATTTTGATTCATATCTGTCATCACTTTTTCCTTAAACTTGTGAAGCCACAGCTGGGATGGGTGCTTCCACCGTTTTACCGTTCGCCGCTGTTTTGAGTACATTCCAAAGCATAATCAACATGCCGCTAAAGTAGAGTCCACCACCTAATAAACGAATTAAGTAATATGGATATTTCGCTTTGACGCTTTCTACAAAGGTATAAGCAAGCGTGCCGTCTGGGTTAATTGCCCGCCACATTAAGCCTTCCATCACACCAGCAATCCAAAGCGCTGCAATGTATAAGACGATACCGATAGTCGATAACCAGAAATGCCATTCAATCGCTGGGATGCTATGCATTTCTTTTTTACCAAACAAACGTGGCACCAAGTGATAGAGTGCGCCCATCGAAACCAAGCCCACCCAACCTAATGCACCGGAGTGCACATGACCAATGGTCCAATCTGTGTAATGTGAAAGTGAGTTAACGGTTTTGATTGACATCATCGGCCCTTCAAACGTACTCATCCCGTAGAAAGACAATGACACAATCATGAAACGCAAAATGGGGTCTGTACGTAGTTTGTGCCATGCACCTGACATGGTCATCATGCCGTTAATCATACCGCCCCAACTTGGCGCTAATAAAATCAATGAGAACACCATGCCTAATGACTGTGTCCAATCAGGCAAAGCGGTATAGTGCAAGTGATGCGGACCTGCCCACATATAGGTGAAGATCAATGCCCAAAAGTGCACGATAGATAAACTATAGGAATACACAGGACGCTCTACTTGCTTAGGCACAAAGTAATACATAATGCCCAAGAAGCCTGCGGTTAAGAAGAAGCCAACCGCATTATGACCATACCACCATTGCACCATGGCATCTTGCACACCTGCGTAGGCAGAATAAGACTTCATAAAGCCAACAGGAATCGCTACGCTATTCACAATGTGTAATAAAGCGACGGCGAGAATAAAGGCACCGAAGAACCAGTTCGCTACATAGATGTGTTTGATTTTTCTTTTAGCAATCGTACCGAAGAACACAATGGCGTAAGACACCCAAACCACAGCGATGAGCAAGTCAA
>SPJO01000031.1 GCA_006844635.1 Methylophilaceae bacterium
GAACTTATGCATAATTTTTTCAAAGCCCTCAAAGCATAAAAATAAACCACCAATCATGAGTAAGTAGGGAATGACAACGGGCACAAAGTAGCTGAGAGCAAGTGCAGCAGGCACTAAGATCAGTTTGTTTAAGAATGAGCCTTTTGCTACAGCCCACACAACAGGTAACTCTCGCTCGGCTCTCACACCAGATACTTGTTCTGCATTCAGCGCCAAATCATCACCGAGCACACCAGCTGTTTTCTTGGCGGCGACTTTGGTCATGACTGAAACGTCATCTAGTATTGTCGCGATATCATCTAATAATGCTAGTAAACTGCCTGTTGCCATTCTATGCCTTTGGGATATTTTTGTATTGAAAGATTGTAACTAGAAATGATACTATGTGCGGATGTTGTCGACAAAATTATTTCATTGGATGCACAGGCTTGCATTATTTGCAGTTGTGTTTGCATCGTTAGCGCCTAGCATTTCGCATGCTTTAGCCGCTAAACAAGGCATCAATACCTTTACGCAAGAAATTTGTACGACAAATGGTGAAACGATTAAGATTGAAGTGGTCACCACCAAAGGGCAGCAGCTGTCAACTGAGCTGGATACAGAAGCGCCAACTTCTTCAGCAAACCTATTCCATCACTTGGATCACTGTCCGTTTTGTAGTAACCCGATTACAGGGCATGCGATTGCGCCTTCACATGCGGTCATCGTTGCAACATTAGCCGTTAAAGCACAACGGTTTGATACTTATACACAAGCGGTTTTACCGCACTTCTCAGTACTACCTCCGCCTGCACAGGCACCTCCTACACTTTAATTAAATAGTAAAAAAGCCTGAGCCAGCTTACTAGCTGCTCATCCGAATTGCGCGTGCGCGATCCATGAGGTCGCCAGTTTAATTGAAGGTAACACAATGATTTATATACAAGTTAAAGAAATGATGCAGGCCAAGGCCACTGCATGGGGCCGTCGTGTCACATTAAGCGAATTGGCCAAATCAACAGGAATCAGCCGGATGACGTTATCTCGCATGATTCACAATCAAGGGTATAGCACTGTGACTAGTCACTTAGATAAGTTATGCCAATTTTTTGAGTGTGAACTACATGAATTGATTCGCTATGTACCTGATAGCAAGTTACATCCGCAAGTTAGGCCAGCTTAATAACAACAATAATTTTTAAGGATATCGAATGAAATATAAACAAATAGTCGCGGCTGTGTTTTTGACATTGCCTGTGTTAGCAACAGCAGAAGTACAATTAAAAGACAATGATTTGGCATTAGATCCAGTCACTGTGACAGCGACACGAGAAGCGCAGAAAGTATCTGAAACACCTAATACGGTGAGCATCATTAAAGAACAAACGGTTCAAGAAACACGGCCCGCTCACCCCGCAGAGTTGATGCGGAAAGTGCCTGGGGTGACGGCTACAGTAACCAATGGTGAAGGGCATCAAACATCAATTAGGCAGCCTATTTCTACTCGGCCTGTTTACCTATTTTTAGAGGATGGTATACCGACACGCTCAACTGGTTTTTTTAATCATAATGCGTTGTTTGAAATTAACTTACCGCAATCCGCCGGTGTTGAAGTCGTTAAAGGCCCTGCAAGTGCTTTGTATGGTTCTGATGCTATTGGTGGTTTAATTAATGTGCTATCTAGACCTAGCCCCGGGGCGCCTGAGTTTGAAGCGAATGCTGAATTTGGAGAGTTTGGTTGGAAAAGGTTATTGTTAACTGGAGGTGCGGGCGGGGATAACTGGGGAATAAGACCTAGTTTGAATTATACGAAAACGGATGGATGGCGTGATGATACGGGCTATATAAGACGAAGTGCCTCGTTACGCTGGGACCAAGCTATCGGTGATGACACGATTGTTAAGACGCTGCTTTCTACTGCAGATATTGACCAACAAGGTGCAGGTAGT
>SPJO01000042.1 GCA_006844635.1 Methylophilaceae bacterium
GTATTCTACGGAGTCAGCGCATATATCAATCGTTGAAAAGGACGGGTTTTCCCCCTTTTCTTCAAAGATTGATTATTCATTATTAGTTCTAGAATCGGTTTCATCAGTGTTAACGGCAGAAAATTTTATTTCTTTAATCGTTAGCAGAAATAGCTGGCAACGTAGCAAACAAGACGATGCCAAGTGATGGAAAGGAACAATGATGATTTTAAATAAATTAGATTCAGCTTTAGGCTTTCATCAAGATGCATTAAGAATACGCGCGCAGCGCCAAGAGGTGATTGCGGCCAATATCGCTAATGCGGATACGCCTAACTATAAGGCGCGAGATATTGATTTTAAATCCGCCATGCAGCAAGTAACTGCGCAAACCAACAATAGTGGTTTGGCAACGACCTCAGCTGACCATATGGGTGGCAGCACGAGCACAAAGAACGCTGGCTTAGGTGAGCCTTTGTTCCGTCCTGTGATGCAGGGTAGCGTGGATGGCAATACGGTCGACATGGATGTAGAGCGCAATGCGTTTGCTGATAATGCGATCCGTTATCAAGCCAGCTTACAAATGATGAACGGTCAGATTAAGAAAATGCTGACAGCGATTCAAGGTCAGTAATCGACTGTTGATAGGAGAATACGATGTCTTTATTTAATGTATTTAATATTTCCGGCTCTGCCATGAGTGCGCAATCACAGCGTTTAAATACGGTGGCGAGTAATTTAGCCAATGCAGACAGCGCCACTAGCGCCAACGGCACCCCTTACAAAGCTAAACAGGTCGTCTTTAGCGAGGTGAAAGGTAACACACCCGCCACAAGCGGCGTGAAGGTCGACCGCATTATTGAAGACCCTTCACCAGCCAAAGTGGTGTATGACCCGAAACATCCGCTAGCGAATGAAGAAGGCTATGTGACGATGCCGAATGTCAATGTGACTGAAGAGATGGTGAATATGATTTCAGCCTCACGCGCTTATCAAAACAATGTTGAAACAATGAATGCAGCGAAATCTATGCTGATGAAAACATTGCAGATCGGCCAAAACTAATTTTTAAATGCTGTAAAAAGCAGTGATGTAAAGGACACAATATGCCAACCGTACAATCCAGCACTAATGAGGTTTCAGCAAGTTTGTTAGCCAGCGTTAATGGCGCACAAAACACTGAGAGCGACAACATTGATGATGCACAAGATCGTTTTATGACGTTGCTTGTGACGCAAATGAGAAATCAAGATCCGCTGAATCCAATGGATAACGCGCAGGTCACTAGCCAACTGGCGCAACTCTCAACCGTAACGGGCATTAATAAGATGAACAGCACGCTAGAGTCATTTATGGCCAACCTACAAAGCAGCCAGTCATTACAGATGTCGAACCTAATTGGTCACGATGTTTTAGTCGAAGGCAATGAATTGAGCTTTGATGGGACTGGTGGTTACTTTGGTGTTGAGCTACCCACTAGCACTGATGATTTAACCATCACCATTAATGATGCGGCAGGCAATCAAATTAGACAGCTGACTTTCGGCAATCAGTCAGACGGTATTTTACCCATCAGCTGGGATGGCTATAGCGACAATGGTGAGCAGGTAGCTGAAGGTAATTACACGTTCTCTGTCAGCGCCAACGTCAGCGGCGAACCAGTCGATGCAACAGCTTTAAGCTTAACAAGAGTGAATAGCATTAGTACCAGTGGTGCTGGTATCAAGCTGCATTTGAATAATGCGGATGCTGTCACAAGCAACGATTTGAAACAGATTTTTTAATTAAAAAATAATATTCCAATTAAATAGGAACAGGAGCACAACATGAGTTTTCAACAAGGTTTAAGTGGTTTAAATGCAGCATCTAAGAATCTAGAAGT
>SPJO01000032.1 GCA_006844635.1 Methylophilaceae bacterium
AGACTTGCAACGATGTCCATATTCAGTAAGTCGCCTTGGATAATGGCGACACTGTCTTTGCGCTGTAAGTTAAGCTCGGCTTGTAGTGCTTTGGCTTGCTGCTTTGAGGTGTTGTAGTGAATCATCAAATTGGCGCCATGGGCGTGCAGTTCTCTTGAGATGCTTTCGCCAACCCGTTTTGCGCCACCGGTGATTAATACGACTTTATTCTGTAGGTTTGTGCTCAATTGCTTACTCGATTTAGTTTGAAAATATTATAATGGCTTATGTCTGCTTTACCTATTCCATCAGCCGAATCACAACAACATAGCCAGCAATTAAGTGATTTGGTCCAACAAAAGATTTTGCAAGAAGGCGGCTGGCTGCCATTCGCTGAGTTGATGCACATGGCTTTGTATACGCCATCGCTTGGTTATTATAGTGGGGGTTTGCAAAAGTTTGGTGACAGTAAGCGCGGCGGTGGTGACTTTGTGACCGCGCCAGAAATCTCGCCTTTATTTGCACGAGCGTTAGCTATGCAAGTGGCGCAAATTTTGGCTGCTACGAATGGTGGTGTCTTGGAGTTAGGCGCGGGTACTGGTAAGTTGGCTGCAGATTTGTTATTGGCATTAGCCGAAAGCGAGCAGTTACCTCAGCAATATTACATCTTAGAAGTGAGTGGTCACTTGCGTGCTAAGCAGCAAGAAACCTTGCGATCAAAGTTACCAAGTGATTTATTTGCCAAAGTGGTTTGGTTGGATGATTTACCGACCAATTTTAATGGCTTGATTGTGGGTAATGAGGTGTTGGATGCTTTGCCTGTACATTTAGTCTTGAAAAAAGATGGGGTATTACACGAGCGTGGGGTGGTGTTTGAGGATGGTTTGCAATGGCAAGATCAGCCGTTACAAGATGCAGGCATATTGCAGTTTGTTGAAACAGATGCATGGCCTGATGATTATTTATCAGAAGTTTGCCCAGCCGCGATTGCGCTCATTAAACAGCTGGCAGAGACGCTTAATCAGGGCGCTGTGTTGATGGTGGATTATGGTTTTCCTGCGCAGGAGTATTATCATGCACAACGCAATCAAGGCACGTTGATGTGCCACTACCAGCATTATGCCCATTCAGACCCTTTGATTCATTTAGGCTTGCAGGATATTACGGCGCATGTGAATTTTACGGCGATTGCTGAGGCGGGCGTGGCGAGTGGTTTGGACTTTTATGGTTATACCAATCAAGCGCAGTTTTTAATGAATTGTGGGCTGTTGGATTTGTTAAAACAATCCACACCTGATGATGCGGTTGCGTATATGCCGATGGCTGCGGCGACGCAGAAGTTATTATCACCATCCGAAATGGGCGAGTTATTTAAAGTGATTGCGATGACCAAAGGGCTGGATGATGACCTAGTTTTGCTCGGTTTTACCGATGGCGATAAGTCGCATACGCTTTAGTATAATGAAAACAAATAGAAGAGAACGATGACAGAAGAAACCCCAATTTATCGCAGACGCGTATTTGAAGAAAGTGAAGATCCAACGAAGCGCAAGATTCGCAGTTTTGTGTTGCGCCAAGGCCGCTTAACCCCAGCACAAGAGCGTGCGTTTATCACAGGCTGGCCTGTTTATGGTGTGGATTATCAAAAAACGCCATTGGATTTAAGCCAAACTTTTGGCCGTCAAGACAGTAAAAAGATATTAGAGATTGGTTTTGGCATGGGGGATGCGACAGCGAAGATTGCTCAAACTTTGCCCGACCATGACTTTTTAGCGGTTGAAGTGCATGCGCCAGGAGTGGGCGCTCTGCTGAAGTTGATGCAAGAGGGTGATATC
>SPJO01000103.1 GCA_006844635.1 Methylophilaceae bacterium
GAAATGGCAACACGTACAGACTTGTGCAACGCCATCCGTGCATTAAGCATGGACGCAGTACAAAAAGCTAAATCTGGTCACCCAGGCGCGCCTATGGGCATGGCAGAAATTGCAGAAGTAGTGTGGAACCACAATATGGACCACAATCCAAACAACGCAGACTGGGCTGATCGTGATCGCTTTGTGTTGTCTAACGGTCATGGTTCAATGTTGATCTACTCACTATTGCACCTAACAGGTTACGACCTGCCAATGGAGCAATTAGCTTCTTTCCGTCAATTACATTCTAAATGTGCTGGTCACCCAGAGTACGGTTATGCACCAGGTATTGAAACAACAACTGGTCCTTTAGGCCAAGGTATTTCAAACGGTGTTGGTTTTGCAATGGCTGAGAAGTTAATGGCTGACCAATTCAACAAGCCAGGTCACGACATCGTTGACCATTACACATACGTGTTCTTAGGTGACGGTTGTATGATGGAAGGTGTATCTCACGAAGCTTGTGCTTTAGCTGGTACATGGGGTCTAGGTAAATTAATCGCATTCTGGGATGACAACGGTATTTCTATCGATGGTCATATCGAAGGCTGGTATACAGACGACACTAAAGGTCGTTTCGAATCATATGGCTGGCACGTTGTTGAAGTGGATGGTCACGATGCTGACGCAATCCAAAAAGCAATTGATGAGTCTAAAGCAGTCACAGATAAGCCTTCATTAATCTGCTGTAAAACAATCATTGGTAAAGGTTCACCAAACAAATCAGGTTCACACGACTGTCACGGTGCTGCACTAGGTGACGACGAAGTGGCTTTGGTTCGTAAGGAAATTAACTGGCCACATGATCCGTTTGTAATTCCACAAGACGTTTATGACGGTTGGAACCAAAAAGATAAAGGTGCTGCAAAAGAAGCGGCATGGAACGAAAAATTTGCTGCATATGAAGCGGCATTCCCAGCAGAAGCGGCTGAATTCAAACGCCGTATGGCAGGAGAGTTACCAGCAGACTGGAAAGCAGTTACTGATAAAATCATTGCAGAAACAAACGAAAAAGCTGAAAAAGTGGCAACACGTAAGGCTTCTCAAAATGCAATTACTGCACTAGCACCAACACTACCTGAGTTCTTGGGTGGTTCTGCTGACTTAACAGGTTCAAACCTAACAGCATCTGCTAGCTTCAAACACGTGAGTGGTAAAGAAGCAGGTAACTATATCTCTTACGGTGTTCGTGAGTTCGGTATGGCTGCAATCATGAACGGTATGGCATTGCACGGTGGTTTCTTACCATACGGCGGTACATTCCATATGTTCTCTGACTACATGAAGAGCGGTATGCGTATGTCTGCGCTAATGCATCAACGTGTTGTTTATGTATTAACACATGACTCTATCGGTCAAGGTGAAGATGGTCCTACTCATCAACCTGTAGAAAACACAGCTGGTCTACGCTACATTCCAAACATGGATGTATGGCGTCCTGCTGATTCTACTGAAACAACAATCGCTTGGGTTGCTGCTGCAGAACGTGCAGACGGTCCAACAAGCTTAGTATTAAGTCGTCAAGGTGTACCAGGTGTTAAACACGATGCTGGTGACTTTGAAAAAGTACGTAAAGGTGGTTATGTATTCTCTGATGCGGCTGACGCTGACGTGATTCTAATTGCTAACGGTTCTGAGCTTAGCTTAGCTGCACAAGCTGCTGAAGAATTAACTGCGGCAGGTACGAAGGTTCGTGTGGTTTCAATGCCATCAACTAACGTATTTGATCGTCAAGACCAAGCTTATAAAGACAGCGTCCTAACACCAGGTGTTAAACGTGTTGCTGTTGAAGCTGCTCACCCAGATTTCTGGCGTAAGTATGTTGGCTTAGACGGTGCTGTCGTTGGTATCGATACATTCGGTGAATCAGCGCCAGGTGGCGAAGTCATGAAACACTTCGGCTTTACTGTTGAAAACGTAGTTAACACAGTTAAATCTGTACTATAAGTGTAGTGACTACCATGAAGTAGCATAAGAAAAAGGGTCTCTATTTTGAGGCCCTTTTTTGTAATGGTTGTTTTAAGTATTCAGAAGTTAAGTGTAAAGGAAGTGTAATGGCAATCAGAGTAGGGATTAATGGGTTTGGTCGGATTGGTCGGATGGTTTTACGTGCGGCTGTTCAAGAACAAGAGTTTAATGATGTTGAAGTCGTCGCAATCAACTGTTCGTATGATATGGATTATATGGCTTATATGCTGAACTACGATTCAGTGCATGGTCGCTTTAATGCCGATGTCAGTACAGAAGGCGGTAAGTTTGTTGTGAATGGTACGGAAATCAATATTACAGCGGAGCGTGATCCGAATAATATTGATTGGTCTGCTGCTAATGTGGATGTGGTTGTTGAGTCTACAGGGGTATTCTTAACAACAGAAAGTTGTCAGCCACACCTTAAAGGTGGTGCTAAGAAAGTGGTGCAATCTGCGCCAGCGAAAGATACTGAAACACCTATGTTTGTCTATGGGGTGAATCATGAGCAATATAATGGTGAAGCGATTGTTTCAGCGGCTTCTTGCACAACGAATGCGTTGGCACCGATTGCAAAAGTCTTACAAGATAGCTTTGGTATTAAACGTGGTTTGATGACAACCGTGCATGCAGCAACGGCATCACAACAAACCGTGGACAGCACCTCTAAAAAGGACTGGCGTGGTGGTCGAAGCGTATTCGAGAATATCATTCCGTCGAGCACAGGTGCGGCAAAAGCAGTTGGTAAGGTAATTCCTGCGTTGAATAAAAAACTGACGGGTATGGCGATGCGTGTGCCATCAGCAGATGTGTCAGTGGTAGATTTAACCGTAGAGCTTGAAAAAGAAACTGATTACCAGGCGATTTGTGATGCGATGAAAGCCGCGTCAGAATCTGGCCCATTAAAAGGTGCGCTTGGATATACCGATGATAAAGTCGTGTCTTCTGATTTCCGTGGTCAAGCAGCTGGCGGTATCTTCGATGCAGATGCAGGGATTATGCTTGATAGTACTTTTGTGAAGATTGTTGGCTGGTATGACAATGAATATGGATATACCTGTAACATGCTTCGCCTAGTTCAACACGTCTCATAGTTCACACGTCACATAAGCGACAGCGCAAGTAAGCTACCGCGTTATTTGGCCTGTAATATACGCATGTGCTTTATGTACATGCGGCTTTATTCTGGCTTCAACATTGTAAGGAAACATCATGCAGTTTATTAAAATGACAGACCTAGACTTGAACGGGAAACGTGTCTTTATCCGTTCTGATTTAAACGTGCCAGTGAAAGATGGCAAAGTGACATCCGATGCGCGTATTACCGCTTCTGTGCCCTCTATTCAGCATGCTCTGAAAGCTGGCGCTGCTGTGATGGTGACATCACATTTAGGACGACCAGAAGAAGGTGTCTATTCAGCCGAGAACTCATTGCAGCCAGTGGCAGATGTCTTGTCAGAAAAGTTAGAGCAGCCTGTAAAACTCATTAAAAATTGGGTCGAGGATGGCGTTGAGGTTAATGCTGGTGAAGTGGTCTTGCTAGAGAACTGTCGTTTTAATGTAGGTGAAAAGAAAAACGACGATACACTGTCGAAAAAATATGCATCGGTGTGTGATGTGTTTGTGATGGATGCATTTGGAACAGCGCATCGTGCGCAAGCCAGTACACACGGCATTGCTAAACATGCAGCAGTCGCTTGTGCAGGCATGTTGTTAACTGAAGAGTTAGAGGCTTTGTCAAAAGCGTTATTAGAGCCAGCTAGACCAATGGTTGCCATTGTTGGCGGTAGTAAAGTGTCTACTAAGCTAACGGTGTTGGAAAGCTTGTCAGATAAAGTGGACCAATTGGTTGTTGGTGGTGGTATTGCCAATACCTTCTTAAAAGCGACTGGTTCGGAAGTTGGGCAATCACTATGTGAAGATGATTTGGTGCCCACTGCTAAAGCATTAATTGAGAAAATGAGCCAACGTGGTGCAGCTGTACCGATTGCGACAGACGTCGTGTGCGGTAAACAGTTCGATGCAAACGAGCCGGCAGTATTAAAAGCGGCCTCTGATGTAGATGCTGACGATATGATTTTTGATATTGGTCCAGATTCCGCCAATGAATTAGCCGAGATTATTATGAATGCGGGTACCGTTGTTTGGAACGGTCCTGTTGGCGTGTTTGAGTTTGACCAGTTTGGGGAGGGAACAAAGACCATTGCCAATGCCATTGCAAGCACGAAAGCCTTTACCCTAGCGGGTGGTGGCGATACGATTGCGGCGATTCAGAAGTATGATATCTACGATAAAGTGAGCTATATTTCGACCGCTGGCGGCGCCTTCTTGGAGTTCTTGGAGGGTAAAACATTACCTGCAGTTGAAATATTAGCGTCACGCAGTTGAGTTACCATGCCTGAAAAATGTTCAGGCTAGTCATCTATTTGTGATGAATAAAACGGCCCAATATTGGGCCGTTTTTTATTTCTAGCATCAAAATTGCTTAACTCAAGTAGTGGCTTACTTTGAAAGGGTGTTATGGCGATACGTATGGCAATAAATGGGTTTGGTCGAATTGGTCGCATGTTACTTCGAGCTACACTGAACGAGCCACGGTTTGCGGATGTGCAAGTCGTTGCGATTAACGGTTTGGAGGCGCCTGATTACATGTTGCACTTGCTGCAATATGATTCAGTACACGGGCGGCTAAACTTCGATGCGAAAATAGAGGGCAACTATTTAGTAATTGAAGGAAGAAAAATACGCATTTCTTCTGAGATGGATCCAGCAAAGATTGATTGGGCTGAGAGTAAAGTCGATGTAGTTGCTGAGTGCACTGGGGTGTTCTTAACAAAAGAGAGCTGCCAAGCGCATATTGATAGTGGTGCAAAAAAAGTGATTCAGTCTGCACCTGGTAAAGACGATACGCCGATGTTTGTTTATGGTGTGAATCATGATGACTATAAAGGTGAGCCGGTTATCTCTGCCGCATCTTGCACGACGAATGCATTAGCACCTATTGTTAAAGTGTTGCACGATACTTTTGGTATTAAACGTGGCTTGATGACAACAATTCACGCTGCAACAGCCTCTCAACAAACGGTGGATTCAGTGTCCAAAAAAGACTGGCGTGGCGGGCGTTCTGTTTTCGAGAATATTATTCCATCGAGCACAGGTGCGGCGAAAGCTGTTGGTAAAGTCATTCCATCACTGAATACCAAACTGACGGGAATGTCGATGCGTGTGCCATCGGCGGATGTGTCGGTTGTTGATTTAACGGTGGAGCTTGATCAAGAAGCGGGGTATGGTGAAGTATGTCACGCGATGCAAATGGCAGCTTGGGGACAACTGAAACATGTGCTGGCGTACACGAAAGACCCTGTAGTCTCCACTGACTTTCGAGGGCACCCAGCAGCCAGTGTTTTTGATGCGAGTGCGGGCATCATGTTAGATCCTACTTTTATTAAGGTGGTCGCATGGTATGACAATGAATATGGTTATACCTGTAATCTGTTGCGTTTAGCACAGCATGCAGCGAGATACAAACCAATGTCCAAGTCTACGCAATTTGATGCGCAAGTGTTAGCAGAGGCGCTTTGAATGAACAGACATTTAGTCAACAATAAGATGTAGAGGTAACTGTGACGATACGTAGAACGAAAATAGTGGCGACATTGGGGCCTTCTTCTTCTAATGAAGAGATGCTAGCGCGGTTGATTAAAGCTGGTGTGAATGTGGTGCGGCTGAATTTTTCGCATGGCACAGCTGAGGAACATATTGAACGCGCGAATATTGTGCGTGATATTGCGCTTAAGTTAAATAGGCCGATTGGCGTATTGTGTGATTTGCAAGGGCCGAAGATCCGGATAGGTAAGTTTGTTGAGGGTAAAGTCACCTTAAAAACAGGCGATCTGTTTACGTTGGATGCTAATTGTGCAGTAGGCGATCAAAGCCAGGTTGGCTTAGATTATAAGGCGCTACCTGACGAGGTCGAAGAGGGAACAATCCTCTTGCTGGATGACGGCCGTATTACGATGCAAGTAGATCGGGTACAAAGCAGTAAAATTTACTGCATTGTCTTGGCTGGTGGCGAACTATCGAATAATAAGGGGATTAATAAGCAGGGTGGTGGGCTCAGTGCTGATGCGTTGACGGAAAAGGATAGAGCTGATATTAAAACGGCAGTGGCACTTGAAGCAGATTATGTGGCCGTTTCATTCCCGCGTGAAGCTGCTGATATTGAACTGGCTAGACAGTTGGTTGAGGAGGCTGGTGGCACGGCAGGCATTGTTGCTAAAATTGAACGTGCAGAAGCGATTGATGCGGCAGATGAAATCATTGCAGCGTCTGATGCGATTATGGTTGCACGTGGTGATTTGGGTGTGGAGGTCGGTGATGCGGCAGTGCCTGGATTGCAAAAACGCTTAATTACGACAGCGCGGATGCATCACAAACCGGTGATTACGGCGACACAAATGATGGAGTCGATGATTTATAACCCAATTCCAACTAGGGCTGAGGTGTCTGATGTTGCCAATGCGGTGCTGGATGGCACTGATGCAGTGATGTTGTCAGCAGAGACAGCCGCTGGTAAGTATCCATTAGAAACTGTGCAAGCGGTACATCGTGTTGCGGTGGCAGCAGAAAAAGAGTACTCCACACGCTTTGATTCCCGGATAAAAAGGAGTGAGTTTAATAAGAGTGATGAGTCTATTGCGATGGCAACCATCTATATTGCACAGCGACTTGAGGTGAAGGCAATTGCGACGCTAACGCAGTCCGGCAACACTGCACACTGGTTAGCACAAAAAGACAATATGGCATTGATTTATGCCTTGTCACCAGATCGAACAGCACGGCGCAAGCTGACGTTGTACCGCAGTGTATTTCCTTTTCCGATTAATCAAGATGGTAAGAATCGAGATGAAATTTTGCGTGAAATGGAAGAGATTCTTATTAAGGAGAATGTGGTTGAGCAAGGGGATCGTGTGATTCTGACATTCGGTGAGCCGATTGGTCATCCGGGCGGTACAAACACCATGAAAATCATCACAATTGGTGTGAATAGCCAATTATAGCGGCTGCTTTTATTCTGATTGTTATACAGCAGAAGGTCATCACATATATAATGTCATGATTGTTTTTAGATATGACCGATATGACCTCAGCATTACTGAATACCGATATTACGAGTTTAAAACGCCTGCACCAAGGTAAGGTGCGTGACATTTATGATGTCGATGATGCGCATTTGCTGATGGTCAGCTCTGATCGATTGTCTGCTTTTGATGTGATTTTACCGACTGCGATAGCGAAAAAAGGTGCAATGCTCACGCAGATGGCTAATTTTTGGTTTGAGAAGCTAAGCCATGTCGTACCTAACCACCTTACTGGCATTGATCCAGCCTCAGTTGTCAGTCCATCAGAGGCTGCGCAATTAGCCGGTCGGGCAGTCGTGGTTAAAAAACTAAAGCCATTGCCTGTAGAAGCCATTGTGCGTGGTTATATTATTGGCAGCGGTTGGAAAGAGTATCAAGCCAAAGGCAGTATTTGTGAGATTCCATTGCCTGAAGGTTTGCGAATCGCAGATAAATTACCAGAGCCAATTTTCACGCCATCGAGCAAGGCGGATGTTGGTGATCATGATGAAAATATCAGTGTGGCAGCAGTAGAGGCATTGATTGGTAAAGAAATGACCGATAAAGTTGCCAAAGTTGCGCTGCAGTTGTATCGCGAAGCGGCAGACTATGCGCTCACCAAAGGAGTCATTATCGCTGATACCAAGTTTGAATTTGGTTTGGATGCTCAAGGTGTGTTGCATGTAATGGATGAAGTGTTAACACCAGATTCCTCAAGGTTTTGGCCATTGGAAAGTTATAAAGCTGGGCAAAACCCACCAAGTTACGATAAGCAGTTTGTGCGTGATTGGTTGGAAAGTAGTGGCTGGGATAAAACACCGCCAGCACCTATTTTGCCAGATGATATTGCACAAAAAACCAGCGAAAAATATATGGAAGTGTATTCGAAACTCACGGGTCGTGCGTTAGTTTAGTGAGTACGGCCAGTTAATGTTTGCAAAATTAAAGCAATTTGCTGGCACCATTAAACAAGAGCTGGAGTTTTATCGTATGTTATCTAAACACCCCAATACACCATTGTCTTCGAAGGTGCTGCTTGGCATAGCCATTGCGTATTTATTACTACCTTTTGATCTGATTCCTGACTTTATTCCGCTTTTAGGACAGTTGGATGATGTCGTGATTGTACCTTTGCTGATTTATATGGCATTGAAGCTTACACCGGAAGACGTGATTAAAGCGTGCCGAGAAATGGCCAAATAGGGCTATCGGTAATGCTTTTGTTACAAGGCCTTGCTATAATGCGCACCTAATAAAATTATGGAAATAACTGAATGTCATTAAACTTAGTCCCTTCAGGCGAAGACCTGCCTAACGATTTCAACGTGATTATCGAGATTCCTGCTAATGGTGATCCCGTCAAATATGAAGTAGATAAAGATAGCGGTGCACTGTTTGTAGATCGCTTTATGGGTACTTCAATGCAGTATCCATGTAATTATGGCTATATCCCACACACATTAGGTGGTGATGGTGACCCAGTTGATATTTTAGTGGTGACACCTGTGCCATTACTGCCAGGCGTAGTTGTGCGTTGTCGTGCATTAGGCATGCTGAATATGGAAGATGAAGCTGGTGCAGACGCGAAAGTGTTGGCTGTGCCCATTGAAAAAGTCTGCCCATTGTATGCTTTCCAAAAATCTTATAAAGATGTATCGCCATGGCGTTTAGAAATGATTGCCCATTTCTTTGAGCACTATAAAGATTTGGATAAAGGTAAATGGGTAAAAATTCTAGGCTGGGAAGGCATAGAAGAAGCACATAAAGAAATTACAGATGGTGTTACGCGTTATGACAGTGCTAAAGTGAAGCCTGCTTTCTAGCAAAAACGTTTACTCCCTATAAAAAGCGCGGTTATCCGCGCTTTTTATTTGTCTCATTAATTCGTCATTACCCCAAATGCACTGCCAATAGCGGCTGTCGCTAACATGGCTAAAGCACCCCAGAAAGTGACTCTGGAAATGCCGACAATGACGTTAGCCCCACCGATTCTTGCGGCAAGCCCACCAAGCAGTGCGAGAGATAGCAAAGAGGCAATGCCAATTGCAGTGATGATGTGTTGTGTATTGGTGAATATAATAACGAATAATGGTAATGCTGCGCCGATAGTAAAGGCCAGCCCTGACGTGAAGGCTGCCTGTAATGGTTTGGCGCTAGCCGTCTCTGAAAAGCCCAACTCATCTCGTGCATGCGCGCCAAGCGCATCATGCGCCATCAGTTGTATCGCAACCTGACTCGCTAGCTCGGGGCTTAATCCTCTGCTGATATAAATTTGGGTCAGCTCTTTTAGTTCACTGTCATGGTTGGTCGCCAATGCATGACGTTCGATCGCTAAGTCAGCCTTCTCAATATCTGCTTGTGAGCTCACTGAGACATACTCGCCTGCTGCCATCGACATGGCGCCAGCAATAAGTCCTGCAAAGGCGGTCAATAGCATGGTGTCACGCGTAGCACTTGCCGCTGCAACACCAATCACGAGGCTAGCCGTAGAGATGATGCCATCATTCGCGCCGAGCACTGCTGCACGCAGCCAGTTTGCATGCTGCGAACGGTGATGGTGATCGGAAGGGTGTGTCACATTGGGGTCCAATTTATTAGCGAGAGTGATTACCTATTTTAGGCGATAGGAATAAAAAAACCAGTGCTCAGCACTGGTTTTTAGTGAGGTGCAACTTATTAAGCTAACAGCGGCACAATTAATAACGCCACAATATTGATAATCTTAATCAATGGGTTAATGGCTGGGCCCGCTGTATCTTTATACGGATCGCCCACTGTATCACCGGTGACAGCTGCTTTATGCGCTTCGGAGCCTTTGCCGCCATGGTGACCATCCTCAATGTGCTTCTTGGCGTTATCCCAAGCACCACCGCCGGTACACATGGAGATGGCAACAAATAGGCCGGTAATAATCGTACCCATTAATAAACCACCTAATGCAATTGGGCCGAGCAATAAGCCAACAGCAATCGGTACCGCAATGGGGAGTAATGATGGCAGCATCATTTCTTTAATCGCAGCGGTCGTGAGCATATCAACAGCTTTACCGTACTCTGGCTTACCACTACCATCCATAATGCCTGTTATCTCACGGAACTGGCGACGTACTTCTTCAACCACAGAGCCCGCGGCACGACCAACAGCTTCCATTGCCATGGCGGCGAATAAGAAAGGAATTAAGCCGCCAATAAACAAGCCGATAATGACCATTGGGTTGCTTAAATCAAACTCAGCGACAATGCTAGCAGCTTCTAGTTTGTGTGTGTAATCAGCAAATAACACTAATGCAGCCAAGCCCGCAGAGCCAATCGCATAGCCTTTAGTCACTGCTTTAGTGGTGTTGCCAACGGCATCCAATGGATCAGTTACATCACGGACGCTGCTTGGTAATTCTGCCATTTCAGCAATGCCGCCTGCATTATCTGTAATCGGGCCATACGCATCTAAGGCAACCACGATTCCGGCCATACTCAACATAGCCGTTGCTGCCACCGCAACGCCATATAAGCCACCTAATGTGTGAGAAGCCCAAATCGCTAAACACACTGAAAGCACTGGCCAAGCTGTTGATTTCATGGAAACGCCAATGCCAGCAATGATGTTGGTTGCATGCCCTGTTGTTGATGCCTGCGCGACATGTTGGACAGGTGCGTATTCCGTCCCTGTATAGTATTCGGTAATCCATACCAGTAAGCCCGTTAAGATTAAGCCGACTGCTGAGGTGCCAAATAAGGCCGTGGAGGAAATAAGTTCGCCGTCTATGGCAATACCCTCAGGGAACATTTTTGTTGCGACAAAATAGAATGCTGCAAGTGATAATAAGCCAGCTACCGCCAAGCCTTTATATAAAGCAGGCATGACGTTTTTCATGTCTGGTTTTGCTTTTACAAAGAAGCAACCAATGATAGAGGCAACAATAGAAACTGCACCTAACATCAGCGGGAATAGTACGCCATTTGAACCGCCGTTTGTGACAATTAAATGGCCTAATACCATGGTTGCAATAATGGTCACTGCGTATGTTTCAAACAAATCAGCTGCCATACCTGCGCAGTCACCAACGTTATCACCCACGTTATCGGCAATCACAGCTGGGTTGCGCGGGTCGTCTTCAGGAATCCCAGCTTCCACTTTACCGACTAAGTCTGCGCCGACGTCTGCACCTTTAGTAAAGATGCCACCACCTAAACGTGCAAAAATAGAAATTAATGATGAGCCAAAAGCAAGGCCAATCAATGGGTTGAGCGATTCTGCATCTTCTGCCCCTAAAAACCAATAGAAGCCAGCCACGCCTAATAAGCCTAAGCCAACAACCAGCATCCCAGTAATCGCACCACCTTTAAATGCAACGTCCATCGCTGGGACGATGCCATTTGTTGCGGCTTGCGCGGTACGGACATTGGCTTTAACAGAAACGTTCATGCCAATAAAGCCGCATGCTCCGGATAGTACGGCACCAATCACAAAGCCAATGGCTGTGTTTAGGTCTAATAAAACAGCAATGGCAATCGTAAGAATAATGCCGACAGTGGCGATTGCTTTGTATTGCCGTGCGAGATAGGCTGCGGCGCCTTGTTGAATCGCGCCAGCAATTTCTTGCATGCGCGCATTTCCTGCGGGTAAATTTGAAATCCATTTGCTCATTACTAAACCATATAGCACTGCTAAAACTGCGGCAGCTATGGCGATCATTATTGTGACTGACATAACTTCTCCCTAAATTTTAATGCTTCAAACTATAATTGTTCTTACTGATCCAGTACTCAAACCATGCACAGAAAAAATGTAAATGATTTGTAACGCAAAAACATTATGGCATTAATCCTGTTGTTGGACAACAGCTGAATTTAAGCAATGTATTGAAGTATAAAATAACTATAAAATCATATAGTTACCGTGGTTTAGTGTGTTTGCCACGCGATGAAATATCGCTAAGTGATTGATGTGAGTAAATTAAGCGTTATCAGCGATTTTTTTGAGCTTTGTCGCTAAAGCGGAGTCGCCTAAATCATCTGCTAGCTCGCGGAGTGTTGTTGCAGCACCAACAGAAAGTGTTCTCTGTGATGTAGTTGCCTGTTTTTGTTGAGATTTTACTTGCACTTTTACGCTAATTCCAGTAACTTTATACGGCTTGTATTCTGCATTTGTTTTTTGCAAATTTTGCAGTTGAGTCAATAAGCTAGCGCTAGTAAGTTTGATCTTTGCGGCAACGCCATTATGATGGGCGAACACAACGAGGATGCCGTTATTGAGATTGCTAGCAAAACTTGATTGACCAATAATTGTTGGCACTGCCTCTTGCCAGAAC
The DNA here is from genome assembly GCA_006844635.1 of Methylophilaceae bacterium. Lineage (GTDB taxonomy): Bacteria > Pseudomonadota > Gammaproteobacteria > Burkholderiales > Methylophilaceae. The sequence goes on from SPJO01000103.1 coordinate 12,436, forward strand.
TGCTGCAGACTCAGGTGCTTATTGGCTTGTGTGACTAAATGGCTAAACGAATCATTTGGTTGGTCATCGTTGTCATTAAGCAAATGATTGATTTTTTGCATGTGATTATATTGAGTACGAATTTATAGACAATGAATATTATCTTAGTTTCTAGCGATATGGCAAAGCCTAGGACATATACAGGCTGGCATTTGTTTGGATTCTTGGTGGCTATGTTAGCGTTGACTGTCGTAGCAACCGTGTTCTTATCTAAAGCGGAGAATGTACCGCAGCGTGTTGTCGAAGTCATGTCTCCAGCACAATTAGAAAAATCGATTAACTCCTCCCAAATGCATTTAGATGCTTATGCCAAACAAATTGGTGAGCTGCAAGCACGGATTATGCGGCTTGATGCGCAAAATAAACGATTGGTAAAATTAGCTGGTGGTAGCAATGCTAAGCTAGCAAAGAATACTGACGAAGCCGAACCAGAACCCGTTGATGATTTGCTGAACAATGTCGGTGGCCCTATGGTTGAAATCACTCCGATGACGGAACTAGATTTGCAGGCGGCGATTGTTAAGTTAGTGAGTGCTGTTGGTAGCCGCGATGAGTACATGAGTACGGTAGAAGCCGATGTGTTGCAAAACAGTGTACTAAAAGACATGTTACCCAATAGCAAGCCTATATCAGCAGCCTATAAATCATCTAGCTTTGGTTGGCGTATTGACCCGTTTAGAGGGACAAAAGCATTCCATGAAGGGCTGGATTTTACTGCCAGAACAGGAACACCGATTCGCGCAGCAGCAGATGGTATTGTCACAACCGCTAGCAGAACTTCTGCTTATGGTAATTTAGTGAAGTTAAATCATGGCGCTGGTTTAGAAACACGTTATGCGCATGCATCAAAATTATTGGTAAAGCCAGGTGAGCGTGTGGTAAAAGGCCAAACGATTGCATTAGTCGGAAGCACTGGTCGCTCGACTGGTCCGCACTTACATTATGAGATCCGTTTGAACGGACATGCCCTAGACCCAAGAAAATATCTAAATAAAAAATAAAATTGGCTCTTGAATCCTATTGAAATAAAAATTAACATCCCCACTTAAAAACTAATTCCATTTCTAACTTTATTGAGGTTTCCGTTACTCGGAAAATCGGTGTCATTCCATGTTATCCAAGTTGTTCAAAAAAATAGTCGGCAGTCGTAACGACAGGCTCGTTAAAAACTATACACAAATCGCAAAAAAAATTGGTGAGCTAGAGCCCGCGATGCAAGCTTTGTCTGATGACGAGCTTAAAGCAAAAACAGACGAATTTAAACAACGCTATAACGATGGAGAGTCATTAGAGAAATTATTGCCAGAGGCGTTTGCTGTGGTGCGAGAAGGAAGTGTGCGTACACTAGGGATGCGTCACTTTGATGTGCAATTGATTGGTGGCATGGTGCTCAATGCTGGCAAGATTGCTGAGATGCGTACTGGTGAGGGTAAAACGTTGGTGGCAACATTGCCGGTTTACCTTAATGCATTGGCAGGCAAGGGTGTTCACGTCGTGACCGTCAATGATTACCTAGCAAAACGTGATGCTGAGTGGATGGCCAAGTTATATAACTTCTTAGGGCTAACGGTTGGTATCAACCTATCGCAAATGGCGCCTGAGGATAAGCAAGCTGCTTATGCAGCTGATATTACTTACGGTACCAATAATGAATTCGGTTTTGATTACCTACGTGACAATATGGTGCATAGCCCAGAGCAACGTACACAACGTGCATTAAGCTATGCCTTAGTGGATGAAGTAGATTCAATCTTGATTGATGAAGCGCGAACACCGTTGATTATTTCAGGTCAAGCTGAGAGTGATGTTGAGTCTTATACACAAATTAACGAAGTTGCTAAGCAGTTAGTAAAACAAGAAACTGAAGAGGGTGCTGGTGATTTCTGGGTTGATGAAAAGGGCCAATCAGTTAACTTCTCTGAAGCGGGCCATGAGCACGCAGAAGAATATCTAGAAAAAGCAGGGTTGTTACCAGCTGGGTCTAGTTTGTATGAAGCGGGCAACATTAGTTTGGTACATCACTTAAACGCAGCCTTACGAGCACAGCACTTATTCAATGTGGATCAACATTATGTTGTTCGTGATGGCGAAATTGTCATTGTGGATGAATTCTCAGGCCGTATGATGCCTGGCCGTCGCTGGTCAGATGGTTTGCATCAAGCGGTAGAAGCTAAAGAAGGTGTTGAGATTCAAAAAGAAAACCAAACACTGGCTTCAATTACATTCCAAAACTACTTCCGCATGTATGAAAAGCTAGCGGGGATGACGGGTACAGCGGATACGGAAGCCTATGAGTTTAATCATATTTACGGGCTAGAAACCGTTGTGATTCCAACGCACCGTCCGATGCAACGTAAAGATGCGATGGATAAAGTTTATCGTACTGAGAAGGAAAAGTATGATGCGGTGATTGAGGATATTAAGGAGTGTCAGAAACGCGGTCAGCCGGTGTTAGTTGGTACTACGTCGATTGAAAATTCAGAAGTGATTTCTAACGCACTGAAAGCTGCAAAACTAGAGCATCAGGTGTTGAATGCAAAACAGCATGAGCGTGAAGCGCATATTATTGTGCAAGCAGGTCAGCCTAGCATGATTACCATTGCAACCAATATGGCGGGACGTGGTACTGATATTGTGTTGGGCGGTAATCCCGAGCCAGAGATTCTGGAAGTCGAGCAAAATGAAAAGCTCAGTGATGCAGAAAAAGAAAAGAAAGTCGCTGAAATAAAAGCGAATTGGGAAAAAGTACACGAGCAGGTATTAGAAGCGGGTGGTTTACATATTATCGGCACTGAGCGTCATGAATCGCGTCGTGTGGATAACCAGTTGCGTGGTCGTTCTGGCCGTCAAGGTGACCCAGGTTCAAGCCGCTTCTACCTATGTTTAGACGATCAATTACTGCGAATTTTCTCAGGTGATCGCGTGGCAAGCATTATGGAAAAACTCAACATGCCAGAAGGCGAAGCGATTGAACATTCCATGGTGACACGTGCGATTGAAAATGCACAACGCAAAGTCGAAGGTCGCAACTTTGATATTCGGAAACAACTGCTAGAGTTTGATGATGTTTCAAATGATCAGCGTAAAGTAATTTATGAGCAACGCAATGAATTGCTGGAAGTGGCTGAAGTTGGCGAAACCGTGAAGTCGATGCGCGAAGATGTCATTACTGGCTTGATTGCTGCCTATATCCCACCTGGCAGTGTAGAAGAAATGTGGGATGTGCTAGGGCTAGAGAAAGCACTAGAAGCTGAAACGGGTCTTGATTTGCCGATTGCGCAGTGGTTAGAGGAAAACCCTGACTTGCACGAAGAAACGCTGATTGATCGTGTGTTTGGTTTAACGGAAGAGTCTTATGCCGGTAAGGAAGCACTCGCTGGTAATGAAAATATGCGTAACTTTGAACGTTCTGTTATGTTGCAGAGCCTAGATAATCATTGGCGCGAACATTTGTCAGCGCTAGATCATTTGCGTCAAGGTATTCACTTGCGTTCTTATGCACAAAAGAACCCTAAGCAAGAGTATAAGCGTGAGGCTTTCGAACTATTTGAAGGTTTGCTCAATACAGTGAAATCTGAAGTAACAAAAGTGACTATGCTAGTACAAATCAGAACAGAAGAAGATGTTGAAGCTGCTGATCAACCGCAAGAAGTTGATAATGTGCAATACCAACATGCTGACTATGATGAGGCGTTAGCTGATGATGAGGGTGAAGAAACACCACCTGCTGCTGGTAGCCAGCCGATTACGCGAGAAGGGAAAAAAGTCGGTCGTAATGATCCATGCCCGTGTGGTTCTGGTAAGAAGTATAAACAATGTCATGGTAAATTAAGCTAATGTCAGGTACAGAGGTTACATCACCCTGCATTAGTGTTTGCGCGATGGATGACAAATCAGGTTTATGTCTGGGTTGTTATCGAACACTAGAAGAAATACAAGGTTGGTGGGATTTAGATAACGCAGCAAAGCAGCAGATTGTAGATGCTGCATCAGAGCGGCAGCAGGCCGTTTTTGACTAACCGCTAACGCCAATAAAAAAACCGACTACGCGTCGGTTTTTTTATTGATTCATTGCACTGATCGCTATTTAATATCAACGATGGTTTTGCCAATCGGGAATACGGCAATTCCTGCCAACTTTAAATGTTGCAAACCAAAAGGAATGCCGATGATGGTGATGAAGCACACCAGTGCGGAGAGCAAGTGACCAATCGCTAACCACCAGCCAGCTAAAACAAACCAAACAACATTACCCAGCACACCTAGTGCACCAGTGCCAATGTCCTTATCAGTAGCAACCTCATCGCGCGGCACTGCTTTTTTACCAAAAGGAAAAAAAGAAAATTTGCCAATGACAAAACAGGCTTTTGCCCATGGAATACCAATGATTGTGACTAAGGCGATCAAGCCAGCTAGCCACCACCCTAAGCCCATTAATACCCCGCCTAAGATAAACCAGAAGATATTGCCAATTGTGCGCATTTGTCTCTCAAAGTAATGATAAAGACAGCAGTATAAAGTAATATATGGCCTCATGCTTGAAAAAAACATAACGCGCACTGATGGCAAAACAACGTAAAATCATCCACGTTGATATGGATGCATTTTTTGCATCAGTAGAGCAGCGAGACCACCCTGAATATCAAGAGAAACCATTGATCGTGGGCGGTCAACCCGATAGCCGTGGCGTGGTGGCTGCCTGTAGTTATGAGGCCAGAAAGTTTGGTATTCACTCTGCAATGCCATCATCCAAAGCTTATCGTTTATGCCCGAAAGCCATCTTCGTTAAGCCGCGTTTTGAAGCTTATCGTGCTGTCTCTAATCAAATTCGTGAAATATTTTGGCGCTATGCCTCACAAGTCGAGCCACTTTCGCTTGATGAAGCCTATTTGGATGTTACCTATACCGAAGATTATGATGGTTCGGCAACACGCATTGCGCAAGCCATTAAGGCAGACATTCTTAAAGTGACGCAGCTGAATGCATCAGCAGGTGTTTCTTATAATAAGTTCCTGGCCAAGATTGCTTCAGATATGGATAAACCGAATGGTTTGTATGTCATTAAGCCAGAGCAGGGCTTAGGCTTTGTAGCAAACTTGCCGATTGGTAAGTTTCACGGCATTGGCCCAGCGACAGAAGCAAAGATGCTGAAGCTAGGTATTAAAACAGGGGCGGATTTAAAACAAAAAACACTCATGCAATTGGTCGAACGGTTTGGTAAATCTGGACAGTATTATTACAACATCGCACGCGCGGTTGATGAACGACCAGTACGCAGTCAGCGCGTACGAAAATCTCTGGGCAAAGAAACGACTTTTGCTGAAGACGTATTATCAGTAACGCTGCTGACAGAAAAGCTGAATGCATTAGCTGAGTTGGTGCTTAATAAGCTGACCGAACAGGCCTTACAAGCAAGAACCATTACTTTAAAAGTAAAGTATGCAAACTTTCAACAAGTAACACGTGCGCAATCCGTTGAAACCGTTTTAAACTTAACAGCCATAAAACAATGGATTCCTGAATTGTTAAAACGAACAGAGGCCGGCGAAAAACCAATTCGCTTGGTAGGGCTGAGCTTAAGTGGGTTAGAAAAAGAGCAACCGCTAGCAGGTCAGCCGCAGTTAGGTTTGGTTTAATTTATGCGCATCATAAAATTTACGAGCATTGTTCTACTTTTTATTTCCATATCAGCTTATGCCGATGAACTAAAGCCTTTCACCAGTGATGGTTGTAGTGCTTTTCCAGAAGGAACTATTGAGCAGAATCAACTTTGGCTTTCTTGTTGTGAGCAGCATGATTATGTTTATTGGAAAGGTGGGACCTATCAGCAACGTTTAGATGCAGATAAGGCTTTGCGTGCTTGTGTTGCCGGTGTTGGTGAGAAAGAGGTGGCTTTGTTAATGCTTGCGGGTGTTAGGGTTGGTGGCACGCCATTCTTGCCAACAAAATTCCGTTGGGGTTATGGATGGTCTTATCCGCGATTTTATGGTGCGTTAAGTGATGATGAGTTGCAGCAGGTTGAAGACGCAACAAGAAAAATTGCTCGATAGGGAAGTTTCTACTCATGTTTTTTACTACCAAGCACTGCCCCTTGTCCCATTAAATCTTTCAACACGCCATGACCAAATTCAATGATGGCCTCCGGCTCAGGGTGTTGAATTTGTTCCGCTAGAGAAGTTAGTGCTTGCTCACCTGTTAAGCCTTCTTTGGCAAGGTTAAGTAATACAAATACCATAGGGTTAAGCTCGATAAAGCTGACTTCGAAATCAGCTTTTCTAAAGACTAATAAGTGTGTGCCTTCTGTTTCTTCTGGCTTGAATTGCGCTGATATTTTTTGCACTGGGTAATCATATTGCAACAGCATATGAGCGGGTGCCAGTACTGGTATTTCATTGATTAAGTCGACAGAGTTGCTTAGCGCAGGTGCTTCCGTTTGCATACCGCCAACAGCAAGCTCTACCCATTCGTAATGAGCGAGCTGTTTGATCATTGGAGGCGTTTTCTCATCTGCCTCTAAAAAGGTAAGTAGCTCGTGAGGAATGTCTCTAAAAATAGGTGAGCTAGCATGGTGTGTGGCTACAAACCTTCTGATTGTCGCATCCCAGTCTTCGCCGCCGACTGTTTCTTGGCAAACAGGGAAGCAGACGGAGGCTGACTCAAAAATGTTGTTGTAGACACCTTCTCGGTAGACAGCCATACGCTCTTCATCAACATTGTCTGGCTTGGGGTTATTTTTTGGGTCGCGGATGTGTGCGGTGAAGTCGTATTGGTATTGCTGGAAGTCTTTCATTACATTATGCAGCCGATTGCGTTAGGCGCTCTACATTCGCTGCAGCCGCTTGTAACTCAGCAATTTTGTTAACCTCTTTGATGAGTGTTGGTAGCGGTGGGATATTGCTGTCGCGTTCTAGTAGGGTTGGGAAGGTGCCAAATAAAGCATAGGCTTCTTCAGTTAGTTTCCATACAGGGTCAATGACATCTGCTGCATGAGTGTCGACCAACAGTTCCGGTGTTTGTTGGTAGTGTCCAGCGACATGACTGTAAACAATGCGTTCAGCTGGAACGCCTTTTAAGAATTCACTAGCATCGAATTTAAAGTTGATGCTATTCACGTAAATGTTATTGATATCTAAATGCAACCAGCAATCTGCTTCCGTAAGCACCGCGTTTAAAAAGGTGAGTTCATCCATGGTTGCCATTGGCGCTTTTAAGTAGAACGATGCGTTTTCAACAGCAATGCGTTGCCCTAGGATGTCTTGTGTTTGTTTAATGCGGTCAGCAACATAGTGTACGGCTTCTTCTGTAAAGGGGATGGGCAATAAGTCATATAAATAGCCCGGTTTGCCCTGATAGTTGTCGCTGCAATAGCTTAAGTGCTCGGTATAGAGCGGTATTTTATTGACAGATAAAAACTGTTTTACCTGTTTTAAGAATTTGGTATTTAGCGGGTCTGGGCCGCCAAGTGATAAGCAGAGGCCGTGGCATGCGATAGGATAGCGCTCAACAAACCATGCGAGTTGATCTGCGTATTTACCGCCGGCACCAATCCAGTTTTCTGGTGCAATTTCAACAAAGTCGATATTGCTAATGAGCGCATCGGGTTCTTTGTGTTGAAAATGGCGTTGAATTTGCGGTATCAGCTCTCGCTTCAACCCCAAACCAACGCCATTGATGTCGGATAATGCTGACATATGGTTCAGTACTAAGACTTAATTATTTACCGCATTTACCTTCGCCACATTTGCCGTCTTTGGCTTTTTCAGCACCTTTTTCAGCACCACATTTACCTTCGCCGCATTTACCATCTTTGGCTTTTTCGCCAGTACCGCATTTACCTTCACCGCACTTGCCTTCATCCATTTTTTCTTTGCCACCGCATTTGCCTTCGCCGCATTTGCCGTCTTTGGTCTTATCTGCACCACATTTACCTTCGCCGCATTTACCTTCTGCGCCTTTAGCATGGTTGTCAGCTACTTGATAACCACTAGAAAGTGTTTTAATTTCAAAAGGGTTATCTGTGGCGGCAACTGCTGCTGTGCCTAAAGATAACGCGAATGCACCGCCTACAGCTAATGCGATTGATTTTTTAGTAACGCTCATGATTATTTCCTTTAGTAATGATTAAAAAGTTTTGTTACAAATAAAGTAATCGTTATTTAATGTTTTCGTTCATTGATTTAACGATACGTTTTTTTGCTTCCTCGGGTAACTTAATGTTTTCGTCTTCTTCAGTTTGTTTGCTAATACTATGGATAGTAACGTGTAACTTTTGTATCTGTTGACTAAACCGTTTGCAGTATTTGCATATGAATAGATGCATCTTTAGGCCAAAACGTTCCCGCAAAGACAGTTTTTTGTCTAAACTTTGCGAGATAAGCTGGCTGGCTTGTTTGCAATTCAACATCTATTAATGACCTATCCAATTGATTTCTAAACATTTCCTGATTCCCATTCGGGCGCGATATAACATCACCCATGCATTGGTCGTGGTGATGTTTAATTCCTTACAAATTTCCTGATTATCCTTTTCTTCGACGTCACGCATCATGAACAAGGTGGCGAGTTTGTTAGGGACTTTATCGATGCATTTTTGCAAAACACCCATAAATTGTTTTTGCTCTAATAGGTTATCTGGTACGTCCCAAGTTTGTGGTTTGTCCACCCAGTGACCTTTGTCATCAAAAAACTCATCCATATTGGCATCAGATTCATGCATGAGTTCAGAGGCTGGGGTTTCTCGGTTTTTTTTGCGCATAACATCAATGATTTTGTGCTTGAGGATACCTGTTAGCCAAGTGCGCGGGCTTGATTGCTCTGCAAAGCTATTGTTCTTGATAGCGGCAAAAAATGTTTCCTGTACGACATCTTCTGCTTGGTGAGGGTCTCTTAAACGTGCAAGCGCAAAGCGGTAAAGGTAATCTCCATGTTCGTTGAGCCAGTCATTCGCATTTTCTGTTGTCATGATGGTGCTAGTCCAATCTTCTTATTCAATAGTTGTAGATAATAAGTTGCGTCTATGGCTGTTTTATTTTGTTGTGCATGCCATATCGTTTCTCCTAGACAATCTATGACATCATGTTGGGCTGCATGTTCCTCTTGATGTGTTAATTTGAGTTTAGCATATACCTCTATGATACCAATTGGTTGATTAATGCTGATTTGTTCAAGTACGGAAAGGTGTAAGCTCATATGTAAAAAAGGGTTGGTCTCGCCAAGCTCAGGGAAGTACTCTTGCTGCTTGTATTGTTCGGGTGCATCTAGAATAGGGTGGTATTCAGGGTGCATTTGAATTACGCCGATAGCGATTTTTTCTAAGTCTGTTAGTGTTTGTTGTTGTTTGAATTTTTCCCAAGCCTGAAAAAAGAAATCTCTAACTTCGTCACGAGAGGGGTTAAATAGACTCATTGTGATACCCCTATCGCTTTTCCGCTACTAGCGCGAGTACGGCTGAATATTGCAGCATGGCATTTTTTCCAGCAATCGGCGCAATTTCGCCATTACCATAAAAGCCAATAATGGGTAGCTGTGGGTGTAAGGTTTTGAGCAGTTCTAAATCTTGGTCGCTACCATCATAGAAAGAAGGACCACGGCCTAGACACGAAAATAACATGGCAAAGGATGGCTCTGTTGAAAGCTGTTGTTTTAGTTTTCCTGCGGTTTTGACAATGTCGATTTGTGCGGTATTAGCATCTCTTAAGCCCCAAGCTAACCAGTCGCCAGGCTGTAAGGTTTTGCTTAACGTAATGGCGCCTGTTTTTGAGTCGTTAGCAATAATGGCGGCGACATCATAAGCATCCTCAGCAAATGCGTCGGTTGTTGCTGCCGTCATGGCGACTAATTGATGATAAGGAATATCGTCACCATTCTTGTTTAACGCTTGCCACGCTGTTTTTAGACTACTGCCAGCCGGGATGTTGTTGATTGACAGGATGTCATGCTCTTTGCAAGCCGTAATTTTTTGAGGTGTTGAGATGCTTTTCAATCCGTGTGAGGCGGCAACAGCAACCTCTGCTTGTGTAATGCTGACTTCGCAATGGCCTGCTGTAACGCCTTTACCGCTCTTCCAAACAGAAAATGGGCCGTGACCAATGGCATCACCAGAAATGCCACCAAAGCGTAACCCTGCGGCATTGAGCCAAGTGCTGTTCATAGCATTAGGGGCTGCAAGTGTTAATAGTGGCTGTGTGTTGCGATCATCTTGAATCACGCTTAATGACGCAGTGTCACTAAACACCATGGCGGCCGCTGCTGGACTGTCTAAGATCCAGTCTTCTTCGGTGAAAATACCTGTCGCAGAACAGCCGATAATTTGTGTACAGCCAGCGGCTTTTGCTGCGGCTTGAATGGCCGATGCTGGGTCAGCAGCAAACTCTGCACTTAAGAAAAGTAACACAGCGCTAGGTGACTGAATACTGCCTTTGTCCATGGCTGCTTGGACGGCATTAGCGGCCAGCGCTGGCGTTGCCTTGCCACCAGATGCTAACCCTGTTGCAATCTTTTTCATCCTTCGCCCGCCATTAAGTGTTTCTTAGGAATCTCTTTTTGTTTGTATTCACATAAGTCGACAAGGCAGCATTCACCACATTTGGGTTTGCGTGCGGTACAAGTGTAGCGGCCATGTAATATCAGCAGGTGATGCGCATCTTGTATAAAGGCTTTGGGAATGGTTTTAAGGTATTTCTTTTCTACCTCTAATACGGTTTTACCTGTTGCCAGTTTAATGCGGTTACCTAGTCTAAATAAATGCGTATCGACAGCGATGGTTGGCTGACCAAAGGCGGTATTGAGGATGACATTGGCCGTTTTGCGGCCAACGCCAGGTAACGCTTCTAATGCTTCACGTGTATCAGGTACTTGGCTATCGTGTTGTTCAATCAGCATTTTGCAGCAAGCAATGACATTTTTAGCTTTGGCATGGTAAAGGCCAATTGTTTTAATGTAATGTTCTAAACCGTCGATGCCCAATGCGTAAATCGTTTTTGGAGTATTGGCAACGGCGTACAGTTTGCGCGTGGCAATGTTGACGCCCTTGTCGGTTGCTTGTGCCGATAGAATGACTGCAATCAGCAACTCAAAGTTTGAACTGTGTTCTAACTCAGTCTCTGGCTTAGGGATGGCAACACTTAAGCGCTTAAAAATTTCATATCGTTTTTCAGCGTTCATTGCCTAGTGACTTAATGTGCAGGTTTGAGTGAGCCGTCAGCACTTGGCGTGGCTTTTTTATTGGTCTTGCGTTGCTCTGCCCAGTTGTGGGCGGCAATTAGCATCGCCAAACCAAGAAATGCGCCAGGTGGTAAAGCGGCAAGCAAGAAGCCTTGGTACTCTGGGATTACCGTGATAACCACATGTTCAAAGCTTGGACCTAAGGCTAGGTCTAACCCTGAAAACAGGGTACCTCTGCCTAATACTTCGCGGATGCCACCTAGTAACCCTAATACGACGGTGAGGCCGATGCCCATGATAAAGCCGTCCCAGATGGATTGCAGCGGTGGATTTTTAGCAGCAAAAGCATCGACACGACCAAGCACGATGCAGTTCACAACGATTAGTGGGATGAAAATGCCCAGCACTTTATGTAAAGGTAGTGCAAACGCATGAATCAGTAAGTCAATGACGGTCACCAAGGCGGCAATGACTAGAATAAACACCGGTAAGCGAATCTCGCTCGGAATGAATTTACGCACAGGTGAAACAGCGCCACTGGCTGCTGCCATGACGAGTGCTGTTGCCAAGCCTAAGCTCACACCGTTTACCACGGTGGTGGTGACGGCAAGCGTTGGGCACAAGCCTAGTAGCTGTACGACGCCAGGGTTTTGTTTCCATAACCCATTTTCTGTGATTTCTTTGAATTGACTCATGCTGCCTCTTCTTTGTTTGCACTTGCGGGTGCTAATAGTGTGGCTTTGTTCTGTTCGAAATATTGTAATGCTTTATAGACCGCTTTGACTACCGCACGTGGTGTAATGGTTGCGCCAGCCATATAGTCGAATGTTCCGCCATCTTTAGTCACTTTCCAATGAGCGCCACTGGTTTTTTTGAGTGATTCTTGATCGAAAAGTTTAATCCAATTGTTTTTCGCAATATCGATATAGTCACCTAAACCAGGTGTTTCTGTATGGGCGATGACGCGCACACCTGAAATAGTGCTGTCTTTTTGAATGGCAACCAGTAATTTAATTTTGCCACTATAACCATCATGCGCAGTCGCTTCTAAGATGACCGCAACAGGCAGCCCATCCATTCGTGCAATATTGGCAACAGATGCTTGCTTGTTGCCAAGTAACGCATTGGCTTTGATTGTTATTGTGTCTTCTAATACTGGGTTGTTGTATTGGTCTTGTGCTATGACTTGCTGGAATAAGGCTTCACGTGCAGCCGCTTCGCCTGCAGCAATCGGTGCTTTTGTCACTTGATAAACCGCAGCCATCAACGCTGTGAATGCCACGGCAAACGCGACCAAAGTCAGCGCTGTTTTTATCGTATGTTTAAGAATCGTTTCTGGCATTTTATTCTTCATGCCCAAATACACGTGGTTGCGTGTATGCATCGAGCAAGGGCACGCAAATATTCATAAAGATGACAGCAAACGCTAAGCCTTCAGGGTAACCCCCATAGACGCGAATCAGATAAGCCATGACAGCAACACCCGCGGCAAAATAGAGTTTTCCCTTCGGTGTGGTCGGGCCGCTAATGGGGTCAGTAATAATAAAGAAAGCGGCTAACAAACTACCGCCAGCCACTAGGTGGAAAACTGGCGTTGCAAATTGTGTTGGGTCAATTGCCCAGAAAATAGCAGAAATAGCCGTTAGTGTTGCCAAAAACGTTACTGGTAGATGCCAAGTAATAATGCGTTGTTGCCATAGAAATAAACCGCCAGCTAAGTAGGCTAAAGCAACATACTCCGCGCCTTTGCCAGCAAAGTGTCCGAAAATAGGCGCGCTTTGAATGCTCGCAATGCTGTGCTCCAGCTTTAGTTGCGTTTTTAAGTAGTCTAATGGCGTTGCAGAAGTGACAGCATCAAGCGTGATGTTGGCGGGCAGCGTGTGGTTGAAAATATATTGTAACTGTTCCACAAAGCTTAGTTTTGTCTGCGCAAGCGTTAACGCTGCAGGCCACTTTGTCATGATGACGGGGAATGAAATTAACAATACAGCATAGCCAATCATTGCAGGGTTAAACGGGTTGTAACCCAAGCCGCCATAAAGCTGCTTCGCAATGATGATGGCAAATGCAACGCCCACGACGACTAACCACCAAGGTGCTAGTGGTGGAATAGATAATGCGAGCAGCCATGCGGTAATAATGGCGCTGTAGTCGCTTAAAAATGGTTTCACAGGCCTTTTGCGCAGACGCAGCATTAGCGCTTCTGTTAGCAACGCCGTTACGGTTGCCAGTGTTAGCGTGATCAAGATGCCGCCACCGAACACCCAGACATAGGTGATGATGCCAGGTATCAGTGCTAGCAGCACTTTAAACATAATGGTGCTCACGCTAGGCGCATTAGTCATGTATGGTGAACGGTTCAACAGTTTCCTTTTAGTTAATCTTTTTTCGCTTTATCTGCAGCCGCCTTTTGCGCTTTTGCGCGCGCAATGGCAGCCTCTATTTTAGCTTGTTTGTCTGCATCGGCTTCAGGTGATGCCGCTTTACTGCCTTTTTTGCTTGTGCCACCTTTGGCCGCTGCCTTTTGTGCTTTCGCACGTTCTATCGCGGCAGCAATCTTCGCTTGTTTATCTGCATCTGCGCTCGGCGCGCCGCCTTGTTGCTCAGTTAAGCCTGCCTTTGCTCTGCGTGCATCAATCGCTTCAATTTCAGCTTTGGTGGCATCGCTCGTATTGCTAGTGTTCTTCGGCGCATTACCTTCAGCTGCTTTTTGCGCTTTTGCACGTGCTATGGCTGCGGCAATCGCAGCTTGTTTATCTGATGCGGTTGCGCCATCAGTCTTCGCGGCTTTGGCTTTTTTGGCCCCTTGAGCGCGTGCTGCATGTTTTGCTGCACGCTCTTGTTTTTC
>SPJO01000055.1 GCA_006844635.1 Methylophilaceae bacterium
TTGCGATTTCCTCTATATGACGTTGCTTGCTAGTCACCTAGCCTGGGCGAGGAAAACCCCAGTGCAACGTTTAGCGGCCTAAGCTGCTAAAGAGTAAGTTTCGTCATTTGCGACTATAACTTTTTCCAGATGGATTTACGAGGAAACCTGAAACCCTCGGTATGCCCTGCATGCTTTGTAACCCACGTCGAAACCTAGTCAGCCCCATGTGTGTAACGCCACAGTTGTTACGCAAGCGCCCATATTTAGCGCGTGCAAGGCGCTATTATACGCCTAATTATTAGATGGAGATTTTTGTTAGAAGTTTCAAGTGTTTAGCACTAAAATAATGCTATGGCTAAAGTAAAGAAACAATCACCAGTGAAGAATCACCCGAAGCATTGGCTAGGCTTGTTACCTAAACCACAGGCTGAGGATAATAAGTATACCCGTGGGCATACTTTGATTGTGGGTGGCTATCCGTTAACTGGTGCTTCAAGGTTATCCGCCTATGCCGCAGCACGCGTTGGCAGTGGTTTGACCTCTCTGCTAGTACCAGACATTGCTTTCTCAATTTACGCCAGTACTTTGACGAGCATTATGGTGAGGCCGTTTAGTAATGCTCGTACATTTAACCTAATTGTCAAAGATGCGCGTATTACTTGCTTTTTAATCGGGCCTGGCGCTGGGGTTTCAGAGAATACACATAAGCAAGCACTTGCCTTGTTAAAAACAAAGAAGCCAGTCGTGTTGGATGCCGATGCAATCTCGGTGTTTAAAGACAATGTTGCTGAATTAACTGACAGTAATAATAAAGACTGTGTGCTCACGCCGCATGATGGTGAGTTTAAGCGGTTGTTCACCTTAACGGAGGATCGAGTGGTTAGCGCACAAAAGGCAGCAAAGGCTTGTGGTGCTGTGATTGTATTAAAAGGCCACGAAACCATTGTTGCTGCACCTGATGGTCAAACGATGATTAACCGCAATGCGCCACCGACACTAGCAACAGGCGGCTCTGGTGACGTGTTAGCTGGGATGATTGCTGGCTTGATTGCACAGGGCATGCCAGCCTTTTATGCCGCTGCGGCAGCGACTTGGATGCACGGCGAAGCGGCAAAACTATTTGGTGTTGGTTTAATCGCCGAGGACTTACCTGCATTAATACCGAAAGTGTTGAACAAGCTGTTGAATGATTAACTACCTCTTATTGTGGGCGCGCATAATGCGTGCTTTGTCACGTTCCCAATCTCTTTGCTTCATGGTGTCGCGTTTGTCGTGTTGTTTTTTACCCTTACCTAAGCCGATGGTCGCTTTAATGCGGCCTTTACTATAGTGCAAGTCTAAAGGCACCAAGGTATAGCCTGAACGCTCTACCTTACCAATCAACTTAGCGATTTCTTCATTGTGTAACAACAACTTACGTGTTCTGGTTGAATCTGGACGCACATGGGTTGAGGCCATACCTAGTGGCGTGATATGGCAGCCGATTAAGAAAATCTCACCGCGCATAATCACAACATAGGCTTCTTTGAGATTCACGCGATTATCGCGAATCGCTTTGACTTCCCACCCCTCTAGAACGAGTCCTGCTTCATATTTTTCTTCGATAAAGTAGTCGAAAAATGCTTTTTTATTTTGGGCAATGCTCATGAATAAATACTAAATAGCTTAAAATTAGTATTTTACGCTAGTTTAAATAGAACGGCTTTAATGAATAAGGTTGAGAAGACAGTATTGGTGAT
>SPJO01000056.1 GCA_006844635.1 Methylophilaceae bacterium
CAGGCAACGGCAAAAATTGCGCGCATTCGTTCAGCAATCGCTGAGGCTGAACGTAAGGTGATTGAAACCGAGCAGGCGTTTAAAAGTAAAGTGCGCACTGAGTTAAATGACGTGACCGCTAAACTGAGCAGCTTGACCGAAACGCAGGTTGCGCTGAAAGATAAAGTCAAACAAGCAACCTTGACGTCGCCTGTCAACGGGACGATCAGTAAGTTACACTTTAATACCATTGGTGGTGTGATTCAGCCGGGTAAAGAGGTGTTGGAAATCGTGCCGACGGATGATGCTTTGGTGATAGAAACCAAAATTAAAGTCAAAGACATTGCCTTCTTGCATCCTGATCAGCCGTCGGTGGTTAAGCTGACGGCTTATGACTACACGATTTATGGCGCTTTGGATGGGGTGGTAGAGAATATTGCGGCTGATTCCACTGTCGATGATGAGGGGAATGCTTATTATCTCGTGCGTGTAAGAACGCTCAAAAACAGCCTGGGTGAGGGGCTGTCTATTATTCCTGGTATGTCAGCACAAGTTGACATCATGACGGGTAAGAAGACAATCTTGTCATATCTGCTAAAACCAGTGTTGCGTGCCAAGGCTTATGCCTTTACAGAGCGATAAGGACACTATCCTTTACAATGCCGTAAGTATTCTCATGCTAAGATTGATATTAAGTGATTGATTAACATGAGACTCTTTTGGTTGTGCGTACTATGATCGGTGCTTCAGAGGTGGCTTTGCCTGATTGGGATTCTTCGATGGATAATATTTTTATTACGACATTGCCCGAGCCGATGGAGAGCTGGTTAACGGCTTTCCCTGAGTTGTCGTTTGTCGCGTCCGCATCTGAACTTGTATCGATGCAGAGTAATGCAATTGTCTGGTTGCACCAGTTAAGCAGTCATTCACAGGACTTTCAACAAACAATCCAACTGATTCAGACACTTCGTCAGCAAAATGATCAAGTAAGAATAGTTGTGTTGACCAACCAGCCTGATACGGCGCAGACTGTCGCTATGATACAAGCAGGGGCAGTAGGTGCCTGTCATGCTTATTCTGATCCGACAGTGTTAAGCAAGGTCCAACATGTGGTTGCAGAGGGCGGTCTTTGGTTAGGTGAAGCTGCTTTGCAGCAGTTGATTGAGGCAACTCAAACGCAGGTGCGCAGCAGCGCTATTAGTGTCGATACGTTAATGGCAAAGCTCACAAGACGTGAACAGCAAGTGGCGCAGCAGGTTGCCAAAGGACTGACCAATAAGCAGATAGCCCGAGAGCTCGCGATAACAGAGCGGACAGTTAAAGCGCATATGGCGAGTATCTTTGAGCGCTTAGGCGCAAGAGATCGCTTGCAGTTGGCGTTAATGTTAACGCAAAAACCTTAATTTATTTTTGACACAGCACGTATGCTGCGTCGTGATCACTGTTAGTCTACCGAAACACCTGGGCCGGTCATGCCATCAACACCAATCTGTTTCAGTGCAGACAATTCTTGATCTGTTTTCACCCCTTCGGCAATTGCTAAAATACCAATTGAGTGTGCGATCATACAAATGCCGCGTAACAAGGTTTTGTTCGCATCATTGTGGTTGATTTCATGAATGATTGAGATGTCAATTTTAATGTAGTCTAATCCAATTTCATGCAATTCACCCAAGCGCGACAGCTTGGTACCAAAGTGCTCAATACCCACTTTGCACCC
>SPJO01000154.1 GCA_006844635.1 Methylophilaceae bacterium
GGCAAAAATTCCCAGCACCACAAAGATTGCCAAGACAATCGAGACCAGTTTTAAGCGCGAACGATTAATCTCAATGTGCTTTACCAGCAGTTCATTTTGGTCTGCCAATGCCTTAATCAATGCAGACGACTCCAGCAGCTGAGTATGCAAATCATCTACCGCTCTTTCTAATTGATCCGTTTTTTGCTGCAGCTTAATCACTTGCGGCGCGTCTTCTGCATCGTGCACTGTTTTTTCGGCAGGCTCGCTGGCAGCAGATGTTTCTGTTTGTGCGCTGCCAGGCTCACGCTTAATGGTGGTCCAAAGTTTCTTCGCCTCATCCGCCACCTTTGGCGCATTGACGATCACGTCTTTCCACGGAATATTTTGTAATACAACCAGCCAAGGCACTGCCATGCGCTATCTCCTACGTGCTAAATTTGATTAAACGCTATTTTAACGTGAGTTAAGGCCGATTGCTGATCGCTTCAACGAAATTAACCTTTTAGGCTCTTGCTCACCAGCTCAAACACATCATTTGATAAATCGGGCGTGTCCAAAATCTTTTGCAACGCAGCCTGCATTTTGGCTTGCAAGGCAGGTGTATAACGCTTCCACTCTCTAAATGGTGTCACCTGACGTGCAGCAATCTGCGGATTAATCGCATTCAGTTCAATAATCGCATCACTTTGCAAATCATAGCCCTGCCCACTTGGGTCGTGAAACTTCACAGGGTTAAGCACTGAGAATGCGGTGTAAAGCGAACGCACGCGATTTGGGTTTTTAATATTAAATTCTGGGTGTTTGCGCAAGGCGGCAAAGTCGTCAAAAATCGCTTTGCGGTTAGCCATGGCTTGCAATTTAAACCACTTATCCACCACCAAAGGATAGTCTTTAAAGCGCTCATAAAAATCCGCAAACACTTCTGCGCGTTCTGGCTTGGTGCTGTCTGCCAAACAAAACAACGCCGTCACGCGGTCAGTCATATTGTTGGCTTGTTCATAATGTGCTTTAGCGCGCGATGCACAGCCTGTGCCATTGGTCGCGGTTAAATATTCTAGCGCTACCCCTTGCAAAGCGCGACGACCCATGGCTGCTGGAGAGATAGAAAACTCACCGTCCGATTGATTCGCTTTATAGAGTTTTGCCAAGGCACTTTTATGCGCACGCTTAATGCCTTTCATGATCGTGGTTTTGGCTTTATCAATCGCTGCTGGGTCAATCACTGCTTGATTCTGCGCAATCACGGCATTGTCTGGCAAGGTCAGCGCACGTGCTAACAAAGCCTTATCACTATCCGCTTCCATGCCTTGTGCAATCAGCTCGCCCAAGTCGTCAATGTATTGCGACACATCAGTGTCTTTGTCTGCCATCAAACGCTCAATATTGCGCATCGCCAGCGTTTGCCCAGCCTCCCACTTGTTAAACCCATCGCTGTCGTGCAGCTGCAATAAGCGCAAGTCACCATCGGTCAAATCAGTGGTTAACTTCACTGGTGCCGAGAATCCGCGCAAAATCGAAGGTACAGGTTTATCGGCCACCTTGTCAAAACTCACACTTTGCTCGCGCTCGGTCAGCTCAACCACAGTTGTGGCATGTGTTTCTGCACCTTGTGCGTTCAACAAACCAATCGACACTGGAATATGCAAAGGCTTTTTATCCGTTTGCTCAGGCGTGTCTGGCTGCGATTGCTTAAAGGTCAAGGT
>SPJO01000102.1 GCA_006844635.1 Methylophilaceae bacterium
AGGTACTGTTGCAAGCGTATTAGTACAGTCTGGTACCTTGAACAGAGGTGATATGTTGCTAGCTGGTAGCTCATTTGGTCGTGTACGTGCCATGTTGGACGAAAACGGACAAGATATTGAAGCCGCGGGCCCATCAATGCCTGTGGAGGTTTTAGGCCTATCAGAAGTGCCAAGTGCTGGTGAAGAAGTCATTGTTGTCAATGACGAGAAGAAAGCACGTGAAATTGCTAATTATCGTGCAGGTAAGTATCGCGATGTGAAGTTGGCGAAACAACAAGCCGCTAAGCTTGAAAACATGTTTAACCAAATGGAAGATGGTGAAGTGCAAGTGCTGAATCTGATTATTAAATCAGATGTACAAGGTTCGTTTGAGGCGTTAGCAACAAGCTTGCAGAAATTATCGACTGATGAAGTGAAAGTGAATATTATTCACACAGGTGTTGGTGCGATTAGCGAATCTGATGTTAACTTAGCAAGTGCTTCAGGCGCAGTGTTGATTGGCTTTAGTGTCCGTGCAGATGTGAGTGCACGTAAGTTGATTGATAGTTTAGAAGTGGATGTTCGCTATTACAATATTATCTATCAAGCGGTGGATGAAGTGAAAGCTGCTTTAGGCGGCATGTTAGCACCAGAGCAACAAGAGAAAATGATTGGTACTGTGAAGGTGAGAGAAGTGTTTAAAATCTCTAAAGTCGGTACGATTGCTGGTTGTTATGTTGAAGATGGCATGGTCAAACGTGAGTCAAAAGTGCGTGTATTACGTGATAATGTTGTGATTCATACGGGTGAGTTGGACTCATTGAAGCGCTTTAAAGATGATGTGAAAGAAGTGAAAAATAACTTTGAATGTGGACTTTCATTAAAAGCTTACAACGACCTAGAAGTGGATGACATCCTAGAAGCGTATGAGATCGTAGAAATCGCCCGTTCTTTATAATGCAGCTTTTGTCACCATTATCGGAGCTTGTATAGATGGCAAAGACATTCTCAAGGTCAAATCGAATTGCTGAGCAAATGCGCCGAGAGTTGGCGGATTTGCTACAATTTGAAGTCAAAGATCCACGTGTAGGCATGGTGACGGTTACCGAAGTAGAAGTAACTGGGGATATGGCACATGCTAAAGTGTTTTATAGCGCGCAAGAAGGTACAGAAGCACTGCAAAAAGGGCTAGAGAAGGCATCTGGTTTCTTGCGTACACAAGTTGCTAAACGGATGTTATTACGAACTGTGCCGCAGTTGCACTTTGAGTATGATGCTTCTGCTGATTACGGTATGAAGATGTCGCAACTCATTGATGAAGCATTGGGACAAGAAGATAACAAAGAGTAACCTTGCAGTTTAAGCGCGTTAAAAGAAATATCAACGGCGTTCTGTTGTTAGACAAGCCGCTCGGCTTTTCATCTAATCAAGCCCTACAAAAAGTAAAGTGGTTATTCCAAGCAGCTAAAGCGGGCCATACAGGCACGTTAGATCCGCTTGCAACCGGTCTGTTGCCGATTTGTTTAGGGGAGGCAACGAAGTTTGCACAGTTTGTGACGGATGCTGATAAAAGCTATGTTGCAAAGGTTAAGTTCGGCATGACCACGACGACCGGAGATGCAGAAGGTGAGGTTATTGCAACCAAACCTGTTGCTGTAGACCGCACACAACTTGAAGCTGCTTGTCAGCAGTTTTTAGGTGAAATTCAACAAGTGCCACCCATGTATTCTGCACTTAAACATGAAGGTAAGGCGCTGTATGAATATGCGCGCGCGGGCATTGAAGTTGAGCGAAAAGTACGCATCGTTACGATTCAAGCCATTACGGTTGATGCGCTAGAAGATGATATTGCTACGATTACCGTGACTTGTAGTAAGGGCACTTATATTCGTACCTTAGCGGAAGATATTGGCAACGCTTTAGATTGCGGCGCCCATCTTGTTGGTTTGCGTAGAACAGAAACGGCAGGTTATACACTAGCAAGTTCTGTCACGGTCGAGGCTTTAGAGGCGATGGAACAATCCGCGCGCGATGATTTGTTGTTGCCGGTCGATTCGGCAGTGGAATCGCTGCCTAGTGTCACGCTGGATGAGGATGCGCGTTACTATTTAATGCTAGGACAAGCCGTTTGGGTAGCAGGTCAAATTCCTGATACTTCACTCCGTTTATATGATGAAACTGCTAACTTTTTGGGGCTTGGTTTCTTGCAAGATGATGGCAAGATTGCACCTAAACGCTTAATTAAAAAAAGTGATTAAAAAACAATGCTTAACCAGCAAAAATTGCTTGTTATATTTTAAAAATACGGTACAATTCGCCGTTCATGTAAATGAATGCATTCGCGGGACTTAATCTGCTTTTGCATTGACGCTAACTAAAAGGAAATGAAAAGATGGCTATTACAGCGCAAGATACAGCAAAAATCATTAAAGAATACCAACGTGCACCTAACGATACAGCAAGCCCAGAAGTGCAAGTCGCACTACTGACAAATCGCATTGCTTATCTAACAGAGCACTTTAAAACGAACAAAAAAGATAATCACTCACGCCGTGGTTTGCTAGCATTGGTTAGCCAACGTCGTCGTTTGTTGGATTACCTAAAAGGTCAAGACGTAAGTCGCTATCAAACACTCATTGGTCGTTTGAACTTACGTAAGTAATTACTGTAAATGCGACATTCGCTTTTATAGTGGTAGTAGAAAGCCGGTAGCAAGTTAATTGCATCGGCTTTTTTTATTGTTTGATTGCTATTGGGTAGTGAATAGCAATCGGTTGAAAAGGAAAATAAATGTTTAATAAAGTAGAGAAAAGTATTCAATTTGGTGCACATGAGCTCAAATTAGAAACAGGGGAAATCGCACGTCAAGCAGATGCGAGTGTGGTTGTTAGTTATGGCGATACCGTTGTAATGGTTAACGTAACAAGTCGTCGTGAAGTAAAAGAAGGTCAAGACTTCTTCCCGCTAACGGTTGACTATATGGAAAAGACTTATGCTGCGGGTAAGATCCCAGGTAGCTTCTTTAAACGTGAAGGCCGTCCTTCAGAGAAGGAAACGTTAACGAGTCGTTTAATCGATCGCCCTTTACGTCCACTATTCCCAGAGTCCTTCTATAACGAAGTGCAAGTAGTGGCGACAGTCATCTCATCAGATCCTGAAATTGATTCAGACATTCCAGCGATTATTGGTGCTTCAGCAGCCATGTCTTTATCAGGTATCCCATTCTACGGTCCACTCGGTGCGGCACGTGTTGGCTATGCTGATGGTGAATACATTTTAAACCCAAGTAAAACACAAATGGAAACAACCGAGCTAGATTTGGTTGTTGCAGCAACTGAGTCTGCAGTGATGATGGTTGAGTCTGAAGCAAAAGAGCTATCAGAAGAAGTGATGCTTGGTTCAGTGACCTTTGGTCATGAGCAAATGCAACCGGTTATTAAGTTAATCAATGAGTTGGCTGAAGAAGCTGGAAATGATGCTTGGGACTGGACTGCACCTGAGCCAAATAAAGAGTTGATTGCCAAAGTGGCTGAAATTGCTGAGGCAGACGTGAATGCTGCTTTCCAAATTAAAGCAAAAGGCGAGCGTTCAGCGAAGCTAGATGAAATTAAAACACGTGTGACAGATGCGTTGATTACTGAAGAAACATCGACAGCAGAAGCCAACGAAATTAAAGGTGAGTTCTTTAATCTAGAAGCAAAAGTCGTGCGTAGCCAAATCTTAAACGGTGAGCCACGTATTGATGGCCGTGATACACGTACAGTGCGTCCGATTGAAGTACGTACAGGTGTGCTACCACGTACACATGGTTCAGCACTGTTTACGCGTGGTGAAACACAAGCCTTAGTGGTTGCGACTTTAGGTACTGGCCGTGATGAGCAGAAGATTGATGCACTACAAGGTGAGTACACTGATAACTTTATGCTGCACTACAACTTCCCACCATACGCAACGGGTGAGACAGGTCGTGTAGGGACACCTAAACGCCGTGAAATTGGTCACGGTCGTTTAGCTAAGCGTTCTTTGGTTGCTGCACTGCCTGAAAAAGAAGACTTTGATTACACCATGCGTGTGGTTTCAGAAATTACAGAATCAAACGGCTCTAGCTCAATGGCTTCAGTTTGTGGTGGTACATTAGCGTTAATGGACGCTGGCGTACCAATGAAAGCACCAGTGGCAGGTATTGCCATGGGTTTGATTAAAGAAGATAACCGCGTAGCAGTGTTGACTGATATTTTGGGTGACGAAGATCATCTTGGCGATATGGACTTTAAAGTGGCTGGTTCAGTGAATGGTATTACTGCCTTGCAGATGGATATTAAAATCACAGGCATCACGGCACAAATTATGCAAGCAGCATTATCGCAAGCAAAAGAAGGCCGTGAACATATCTTAGGCATTATGCAAACTGCACTAGATAATGCAGATACAGAAATGTCTGAGTTTGCACCACGAATCATCAGCATTAAGATTAATCCTGACAAAATCCGTGATGTGATTGGTAAAGGTGGCGCAACCATTCAAGCGCTAACGAAAGAAACCAATACAAACATCGAGATTGATGAAGACGGTACTGTGAAAATTGCATGTACTTCAGGTGAAGAAGGTGATGAAGCAAAACGTCGCATTGAAGAGTTAACAGCGGATGTAGAAGTCGGCCAAATTTATGAAGGTCCTGTTGTTAAAGTGTTAGACTTTGGTGCAGTTGTTTCCTTGATTCCTGGAAAAGATGGTTTGGTTCATATTTCACAAATTGCACATGAGCGTGTGAACGCAGTGAGTGACTTTGTGAAAGAGGGCGACACGGTCAAAGTGAAAGTGGTCGAGATTGATGGTAAAGGCAAAGTGCGTTTAAGCATGAAGGCTTTGTTAGATCAGCCTGCTAAAGATGGTGAATAAGTAGCCAGCCAATAAAAAAGCCCGCTAAGCGGGCTTTTTTATTGTGTATTACTAATGAAAAATGTGTGGCACAGTCTATTTCGCGACTTGGCGCTCTCTCATTTCATCAAGTGTCTTACAATCGATACATAGCGTTGCTGTAGGGCGCGCTTCTAAGCGTTTTAAGCCAATTTCTACGCCGCAGCCGTCACAGTAACCGTATTCTCCTGCATCAATCTTACGGAGCGTGTCATCAATCTTTTTGATGAGCTTACGCTCACGGTCACGATTGCGCAGTTCAAGTGCCATATCAGACTCTTGACTAGCGCGGTCATTTGGGTCCGCAAATGACGTGACATCATCTTGCATGTGATGCACGGTGCGATCAATATCTTCACTCAGCTCAGTTTTCCAATTATTTAGGATCTGAATAAAGTGTTTAACTTGATTCTTGTTCATGTACTCCTCACCAGCCTTGGCTTGGTAAGGTTTAAAATTTTTACTAGGAGTTTCTGCCATGATGTGTCCAAAAAACTACTTAAAAAAAACAAACAATTTTAAATTCAACCGCGCGAGTTTACACTGATTGTTTATGTAGTGCAAAAGGTAATTGTTACCGTATGATTACTTTTTCGCCTCGTTTTGCTCTAAAGCAAGTAAAGTATTCTCCATTAAAGTGGCGACTGTCATCGGCCCAACCCCACCAGGAACCGGTGTGATATGGGCTGCACGTGCCTTTGCTTCTTCAAAATCTACATCGCCAGCGAGTGAACCATCATCTAAACGATTGATGCCAATATCGATGACGACAGCACCAGGTTTAATCCACTCACCTTTAATCAGGCCAGGCTTTCCTGCTGCAGCGACCACCAAGTCTGCGGCTTTTATCTTGCCTGCCAAGTCTTTTGTATGGCGGTGACAGCTGGTAATGGTGCTGCCTGCAAGCATCAACTCTAATGCCATCGGGCGACCAACATGGTTGGAAACACCAACAATCACAGCGTCCATGCCTCTAGGGTTAATGCCGCTAGCCGCTAGCATCTTAATGACGCCAAAGGGGGTGCATGAACGTAATGTTGGTTGACGCACCGCTAAGCGACCAATGTTGTAAGGGTGGAAGCCATCAACATCTTTGTTAACGCTAATCCGCTCAACAATATGATCTTCTTCAATATGATCGGGTAGAGGGGACTGTACTAAAATGCCGTCCACAGAAGAATCCGTGTTTAATGTCTCAATTAAATCCAACAATTCAGCTTCGGTTGTGGTGCTCGCTAAATTATGTGAGATAGAACGGATGCCTACCTTATCGCACGCTAACCGTTTATTGCGAACGTAGACAGCAGATGCGGGGTCTTCGCCGATAAGAATCACTGCCAAACAGGGCGCGCGCTTACCCGCTTTAACTCTTTTCTCGATATCCAGTTTAATTTTTTCAAGCAGGTTTTGTGCGATGGCTTTGCCATCAATTAATTGTGCAGACATGCAGTAATAATCAAAAACGATAAATAATCACGCATTTTAGCATATTTGATTTGACCAAATGCGCATATTCCAGTATATTTCTGCCTCTTCGGCGTGTAGCGTAGCCTGGTAGCGCGCCTGCTTTGGGAGCAGGATGTCGGGAGTTCGAATCTCTCCACGCCGACCAGTTTTTTTGGTCTTGCCCGTATTAGCGATAACTCGCCACGTGTAACTAAATCTGCCCGTAGCTCAATCGGATAGAGCACCAGCCTTCTAAGCTGGGGGTTATAGGTTCGATTCCTATCGGGCAGGCCAACGATAAGTCTCTATGGTGGCTGTAGCTCAGTTGGTAGAGCCCCGGATTGTGATTCCGGTTGTCGTGGGTTCGAGCCCCATCAGCCACCCCAAATTTCCACAGCATTATTGATTCACGCATTTTTGCGCCCGTCATCGCTCAATAATTTTCTGCATTTGCCGTAATACCTAACAAGAGGGTTGAGTTTGAACCGCTTTTGTTGATGGTTATAGGGGCAAGCGATGCAATTTATTAAGGCAATTTTTTCACATAGTTGGTTGGTAATGCGGATGAAGCATGATGGTACTGGGATGCCTGAAGGTTTTGTTGGTGCATTTTTGTTAATTACGACCTATATTGCTTTGGTGACAGCGAATAAACATTTACAGCATGCGCTAACGGTTGAAACGGTATTGGCTTTGGTGTTTATTGCCCAGTTTTATTTATTTAGTATCCGTAATACTGTTATTGGCTTGGTGATATTAATCGGTATTATTGGTAACGTGTTTGCTTTGGCAATGGCTGCGTTTGGTGAAGTTTCAAGCATGCAAGTGTTGTTACTTTCTGTGATGCAGTCTTTGTTGATTTTTGGTGCGTTGATTAATGTGATTCGAACACATTCGAAAGTACTTTAAATATAGCGCCGAACCCCATCTATAATTTGTTGTATTAATGCGTTAAATCACGATCTCTTCGTTGATGCCGCACCCTATTAAGGTTATAGTTATCTCTGATAACAGCAATAACTAGAAGAAAAAGTTAAATGAATAGGATGGTGTATGGCAGAAGCGCTTCCCGTATTAATGATCATCGATGATGATCCTTTAATTACCGATACATTACATTTTGTTTTAAGTAAGCATTTTGAGGTTTGTGTTGCGGATTCACGCGAGCAGGCCAAGAGCTTGTTAAGACAGCTTGATAACCCACCAGCATTAGCCCTCGTTGATTTAGGCTTGCCGCCGATGCAGCATAAGCCAGATGAAGGTTTTAAAATGATTGGCGAGCTGCTTGCGCACTCTGCCAATATTAAAATTCATGTACTGTCTGGTCAGAGTGACGATGAAAATGTGAAGCATGCGTTGGCGCTGGGTGCTTTAGATTTTATTCCGAAACCTTGTGACGCAGACCGTTTGCAAGAGTTGTTGGTTAACTCATTAAAAGTCCAAAGTGTTGAGTTAACAGAGAAGCCGGAAGAAGATGAGAATGGCGGTATTATTGGCGAAAGCTTGCCGCTGAAAACGTTGATCACGCAGATTCGTCAATTTGCTGATTCTCCGTTTCCTGTTTTGGTAGAAGGCGAATCTGGCAGTGGTAAAGAGCGCACTGCTGCAAACTTCCATCACTTCAGCAAGCGCGCAAAACACCCTTACCTTTCCATCAACTGCGCAGCGATTTCGCCGATGTTGGCAGAGTCGATTATGTTTGGTCATGCCAAAGGCGCTTTTACTGGTGCCAATAATTCAAATAGTGGTTACTTTGAGGACGTGGGCGAAGGCACGCTATTTCTAGATGAGATTGGCGAGCTGCCGCTTGAAATGCAAGCCAAATTATTGCGTGTGTTGGAGAATGGTGAATATACGCGCGTAGGTGAAACAAAAGTCCGTAAAAGTAAGGCGCGTATTGTTGCCGCGACTAACCGAGATTTACGCGCAGAGGTCAGAGAAGGTAACTTTAGGGCTGACTTGTATCATCGTTTGAGTGTGTTTGCTGTGAAGGTGCCACCGTTGCGTGATTTGGGCGATGATAGTTTGATTCTGCTCGATCACTTTAATAGCTTTTATGCGCGAGAAACAGGTCAGAAGGCCTTTAAGCTCAATGAAAAAGCCAAGAAGCGCTGGACGGTTTATCACTTCCCTGGCAATGTGCGAGAGCTGCGTAATATTATTATTCGGTTGATTGCTAAATATGCTGGGCAAACCGTAGATGAAAAGCAGCTGGATGCTGAGTTTGACTTGTCTCGTCAAAGTGAAGTAGAAACGGGTGGCGCTGCGGCGCCGTTGGTGGAGAGTGGAGATTTGTCTAGTTATGCACTGCAACACTTGCAGAATCAAGCCAATGTAAACTTGGATCAGGTGTTAAAGCAATGGGAAAAAGCGTATGTCGATGCAGCGATGCGCACGACACATGGCAACTTGAGTCAGGCGGCTAAATTGTTGGGCATTAACCGTACGACGCTTTACAGCCGCATTCAGTTACAAGAGAAATAACCAGTGTATTACGAGCACTTTGGTTTAAAAGAGCCGCCTTTTAAAATTACGCCCAACACTGAAGTGTTTTTTACGGGTGGTAATCGCGGGGCAGTGCTTGATGCCATTACCTATGCCATTTTGAATGGTGAAGGGATTGTGAAGGTTGTCGGTGAGGTTGGCAGCGGTAAAACGATGTTATGCCGCATGTTGCAAACGCTGTTACCAGAACGCGTTGAAAGCATCTATCTTGCGAACCCAAGTGTTGCCCCAGAGGATGTACTGCATGCGATAGCAATCGAGCTCAAAATTAGGCTGGCTAAAAATGCAGACCGCTTAAAAGTAATGCAATCCTTGCAAACGCATTTATTAAAACGCCATGCAGCGGGTAAGCAGGTGGTGATTTTTATTGAAGAAGCACAAGGCATGCCGCTGGCGACATTGGAAGAGATTCGCCTGCTGTCTAACTTAGAGACCAACTATGACAAGCTGTTGCAAATTGTTATGTTTGGTCAGCCAGAGTTAGACGAAAATTTAAACGAGGTGAGTATTCGTCAATTGCGTGAGCGTATTACACATAGTTTTCATCTTATGCCATTTGAGCCGAAAGAAATTGGCGAATATATAAACTTTAGGTTACGTGCTTCGGGGTATGCTGGCCCGCCGGTTTTTACCAAAGCGGCGGTTAAAAAACTATCGAATGCGGCACAAGGCTTGGTGCGGCGCGTGAATATTCTGGCAGATAAGTCATTGCTCGCTGCGTTTTCTGAAAATGGTTATCAAGTGACGCCTAAGCATGTGCAAGCGGCCATTGCTGATAGTGAGTTTGGTACTGAGCGTGCAAAAATAAGAAGTGGTGGTCAACGGTTATGGCTCGCACTGGCGGTATTGTTAGCTTTGGTACTAGGCTTTATCGCTAGCAACTGGTATCAACGCCATATGGCAAAACAAGAGATTGCCAAGGTTGAGCAGCCTGCTAGTGAAAGCAGGGCCGCTGTTTCTGACCAACCGACAGCTTTAAAGCCGAAGCCAATTGAGGTGCCGGCTGCAGAGCCAGCACAAGCACTTAGCCCAGCGGCTGATGCAGTGATAGAAACGGCAGCAGCAGAAGCCGGGGCGGCAGTCACGTCAGAAGCCGAAGTACAGGAAGTGGCCATAGTAGAAGATGACTTATTGAGTCGGCGGTTGCGGATGACCGAAAGTTGGTTAAACACGCAGCCAACGAGTACGGTGAGTATCCAAATCATGGGTGGGCGAGAAAGCCCTCAGTTAAAAGCGGATTTGGAGATATTAAGTCAAAAAGTTGAGCTGGATAACCTTTATGTGTATCGGACACAGGTTAAAGGACAGCCTTTTTTAAATGTTCTCTACGGTAGCTTTTTAGATCGGCAAGTGGCTTTTGAGGCCTTGCGTAAGCTGCCACCCGAGATAAAAAGAAACAAGCCACAATTGCGCACAATTGCTGGTGTGTTGCAGGAAACAAAACAACTACCTTAAACTAGGTATTGTATTGAACTTTCAATAGCTTATTGTTGCAATTTAATCCTAGTTATGGGATAACTACACTGAGGTACTTGTAATATTGAAAGGGAAGCACGTTGTGCTTAATTACAAAATAATAAATTCCATGCTTAGAGGACCGCTTGTTGTTTTGGCATCTATTGCCATTTCAGCTTGTGCGCATCAGTCAAAAGTGCCGCCTTCAGAAGGCCATATCGGCAGCAAAACTGATGTGATGACGGCGCAGCAACCAGCCAAGCCGAGTGTTGCACAAGCACCTATTCCAAAGCCTGTGCGTAGTAGTCCCATTTTACCACCACCAAAGCCAACGAAAAAAGCACAGACTTATAGTGTGGTGGTAAATGAAGTGCCTGTTAAGGAAATCTTATTTGCACTGGCTCGCGAGAGCAATATCAATGTGGATATTCATCCGTCCATTCAAGGGCGCGCAACATTAAATGCTGTTAACCAAACCTTGCCGGCGATTTTGGAAAGGCTGTCTCGGCAAGTTGACCTCACTTATCAAATGAAAAACAATGTGCTGGTAATTACACCTGATCAGCCAGTTTTAAGAACTTATAAAATCGATTATGTGAATATCAATCGAGATACAGAGGGCTTTATTGGGTCAGCGACAGAAATATCTAGTACGGGCGGGGCGGCGAGTACTAGTGGTAACAGCCAGGCAAGCGCAAGCAATGCTAACAATAGTTCAAGCACTGCAGTGACCAGTAGAACTGAAAATCATTTGTGGGAGTCTTTGGTTCGAAACATAAAAGAGCTGTTAGCAGAAACAGATAAAGAAATCATCGTAAAGCGGTATGGCACACTGGGTAGCCAAGGTGCAAACAGCTCAGAGGTAGCAGCCGAAGAAGGGCAAGATGTGCAAGCAGAGCAAACGCAATTGGATGAACAGCGAACAGAGTATGAAACTTTGCTAGCGGCTAATGTGATTGCAAACCCTGAGACTGGCATTGTTAGTGTGCGTGCAACGAATAAACAACATCAAAAGGTGCAAGAGTTTATTGATCAAGTACTAGGCAATGCTAAGAAGCAGGTATTAGTTGAGGCAACGATTGTAGAAGTGATTTTAAATGATGGGTTTAAGGCTGGTATTGATTGGAGTCGGCTAGGTAACTCTGCTACAAGCAGTGGCTTTACTTTTAGTCAAAACTTAAATGCAGAGAGTTTTACACCTGGCAATATTAATACTCGAGGGACAGGTGATGGCCTAACGGTAGGTTATTTTAACCCGCTAGGCTCATTAGGGAGTATTGCGGCTTCTGTTAACTTACTTAAGGAGTTTGGTGAGACCAAGGTGCTTTCGAGCCCGAAATTAATGGTGCTTAATAATCAAACTGCGGTATTGAAGGTGGTCGATAATATCGTTTATTTTACTGTAGAGTCTCAAATTTCTCAGGGGGTAAATTTGGGTCAAAACCTAAAATCGTTTACCACTACTCCTCAAACAGTTGCTGTTGGGATGGTGATGAGTGTTACACCTCAGATTGGGGACACAGGCAATGTCAATATCAATGTAAGGCCTACGATTTCTAGTGTAGTCGCTTTTAGGCAGGATCCAAACCCAGAGCTGACGATACCAAGCTTGATTCCAGAAATACGTGTGCGGGAAATGGAGTCTGTATTAAGAATTGATAGCGGTAATACAGCAGTGCTAGGCGGCTTGATGCAAGATGAGATTACAAAGAATTCTGATAGCGTGCCTGGGCTATCTGATGTGCCAGGTGTTGGGGGTGTATTCAAAGGCCGGGACGAGTCGAATAAGAAAACAGAGTTGGTGATTTTTTTAAGACCGACTGTTATCCCAAATGCTGACTTAGAAAGCGATGAGTTAAGCGCATTTAAACAATACCTACCTGCACAACAGTTGCAAAAAGTGTTGGATGAAGCGAACTGATTGATGGGTTGCATGCGCCATGAGTTTACTAATCAAAGCATTGGATAAAGCACAAGCAGAAAAAGCACAAGCCAGTAAAGATAAATCCACCAAAAAAACCAGTGCACAAACAAAGTCTACAAAAGCGGCTAAGAAAAAATCAGAATCTTCTACAGCTCCCGCAGATGAGCTGACATTAGAAACGTCTGGCAAGCGTGCTGATGCAAAGCAAAAAGAAGTGGCTTCGGACGATGTACCGCAAGCATTAAAAGGTTCAGCCGCTGATGTATCTCAACAAGAAAGTACAGAAAGTGCGGAGACGTTAACACTTGCGCCTGCGGTAAAGGCAGAAGCAGCAGATAAAACAGATGGGAAGCCGCTAATGCAGGCGCCTGCTCAGGCTCAAGCAGCTAATGTCTTTACTGCGAAACAGGCGGAGCCAAATAACCGCACTGCCACAATAGCCATTATCTTAGGCGTGTTGGCGCTGGCTGTGATGGGGGCAATTGCCTATTGGTATCAGACGGTATTGAATGCACCAGAGCCAGTGATACCGGCTGGGCTCGTCGTGCAGCAAGAAACGCCAGCGGCATTGCCAGAGATGGTTGCAGAAGATAGTGTGTCTGCAGATGTCGTCAATGCTGAGGTGGTTGCACCAGAAATGATTAATGCAGCGGAAGCTGAGCTTGTTCCAGTAGAGCAGCCTGTCAACGATGAGGGCGTAGCCGAAGCAGCCCAAAGTTCAGCACCAGCAACTGTAGCAGAAGCTATGGTGAAGGTGGAAGAAGTGCCTGCGCTAGCAACACCGTCTGTTTTTACAGCGGCGTCGCAAGTAAACGATGGTCGTGAATTGCCTAGTATTGAAGAAACGCTAATGGATAATGAAACGGTTGTTGCAACCAACGTAGTGGAAACTAATCAGCAAACAGTTGGTGCTGAGCAGGCCTCTGGGAAATCATCGATTAAGATAACGCCTAAGAAAATTGAAACGAATGTTAACCCTATCTTGATGCGTGCGTATGAAGCATATACCGCTGGCAACGATGCGCAGGCGCAACAGAATTACAAAATAGTGCTCAGACGCGAAGGTCCAAATGTGGACGCAATGCTGGGATTGGGGGCGATTGCTGCTAGACAAGGTCGGGTTGCTGATGCAAATGATTGGTATCGTAAAGTATTAGAAGTTGAGCCGAGGAATGAGGTAGCAAAAGCGGGGTTATTGAGTTTGCAGCAAAGCCAAGCAACCGCGCCGCAAGCAAGTGAAAGCCAGGTGAAATCAATGATTGCAACGACACCTGATGATGCGAATTTACAAGCTGCTTTAGGCGATATTTATGCCCATCAGAATCAGTGGCCGGCGGCACAACAGGCTTACTTTGATGCCTATCGACTAGGGCAGACTGCTGAGAATGCATTTAACTTAGCTGTTAGCTTGGATCAAATGGGTAAGCCAACATTGGCATTACCTTATTACCGCGAGGCTTTACAAAAAGCCGCGCCTTCTAGTGCGATAGATGTGAATGCGCTACAGGCACGGATATCGAGTATTGAATAATCATTAACAGTAATAATGCAGTGTAGATAGTTAGACTCTAAATTATGGCAGAACAAAGACGTAAACTACGCTTAGGCGAATTAATGGTGCAACAGGGGCTAATCAGCCAGGATCAGTTGCGCATTGCGCTGATTGAGCAAGAGCAAAATGATATTCCATTAGGTAGGCAACTTGTTCGGTTGGGATTTGTATCAGAAACCATGGTGCGTGATTTGGTTGCGCATACCATTGGTCAAGAAAGTATCGATTTAACGACGGTGGTGGCCGATAGTGATGCATTGAAAATGGTGCCGGAAGATTTCTCTCGTCGCTATCATTTGCTGCCTGTGGCCTATGAAGATACCACCAACACAATGATTGTGGCGATGGCCGATATGTTCAATGTGGTGGCATTGGATCAATTGCGCGCAATGTTGGGTGGTCAAATTCAGCTTAAACCTGTATTGGCTGCAGAGGCGCAGTTAGAAGAGTATATCGAT
Source organism: Methylophilaceae bacterium (assembly GCA_006844635.1). Taxonomy (GTDB): domain Bacteria; phylum Pseudomonadota; class Gammaproteobacteria; order Burkholderiales; family Methylophilaceae. Next base: position 14,237 of record SPJO01000102.1, read on the forward strand.
CAGTTTTACGATTATGAACTGTCTGTTGATGGTATCTTGCGAGAAATCGAGACAGGTGAAATCGATTACCAAAGCCTACAAACCGAAAGTGATGAGTATACACAGCCTGTGGTGCGCTTAGTCGGCGCTTTGTTAATGGATGCTGTGAAAAAAGGTGCATCAGATATTCACTTCGAGCCGGAGTTTGCATTCTTACGTATTCGTTATCGTATTGATGGTGTGCTACAACAGGTGCGCAGTTTGCATAAAAGCTATTGGCCAGGTGTGTCGGTGCGTTTAAAAGTGGTGAGTGGGATGGATATTGCGGAAACGCGTTCTGCGCAAGATGGCCGTATCAATATGAATTTATGTGGCCGACCGATTGATTTCAGGGTATCTACGCACCCGACCATTCATGGTGAAAACATTGTATTGCGTGTATTGGATAGAGAGAAGTCGATTATTCCGCTAGAGCGCATGGGGCTAAGGACTTCTACTTTAGAAGAGTTGAAGCTCATGATGACGCGTCCAGAAGGCATTTTGGTGGTAACGGGTCCAACGGGCAGTGGTAAAACCACCACCTTGTATTCTTTGCTATCGCACAAAAACACAGAGTCAGTGAATGTGATGACATTGGAAGATCCTGTGGAATATCCTGTGGCATTGATGCGCCAGACCTCCGTTTCTGAAGTGAATAAAGTCGATTTTGCGAATGGTATTCGGTCGATTATGCGTCAAGATCCAGATATTATTTTGGTGGGTGAGGTGCGTGATGAAGATACCGCGACCATGGCATTTCGTGCGGCGATGACAGGTCACCAAGTGTTTACAACGCTGCATACCAACTCTGCTTTAGGGGCTTTCCCAAGGTTGTCTGATATTGGTATTTCTCCAGATATTATGTCGGGCAATATTATTGGCGTAGTGGCACAGCGTTTGGTGCGTGTGTTGTGCCCGCACTGTAAAGAAGGTGGCAAGCCAAGCCCTGAAGAAAGAAAAATATTAAGATTAAAAAGAACTGAAGCGGCAGAAATTTTTAAACCTAAAGGCTGTAAGAAGTGTAATTTAACAGGTTATCGTGGCCGAATGGCTATTATCGAGTTGCTGCGAATTGACGATGAAATGGATGCGTTAATCGCCCGTCGTGCACATTTAGATGAGCTGAGAACGATGGCGCTGGACAAAGGCTTTAGTACACTGGCAGAAGATGGCGTCAGAAGGATTTTGGAAGGCTATACCAGCATTGAAGAAGTGACACGGGTAATTGACCTGACATCACGTATTAACAATTAAAGGTGTTGAATATTGGCAACCTTTGATTACAGAGCAATTGACCAAACTGGACTGCATGCAAAAGGTCAAATGGATGCGTTGAATGAGGCGGACTTGGAAATTCGCCTTGAGCGCATGGGCTTAGATTTAATTACGTTTAAAGAAACGGATAAATCGAGAAGCGCGTTTGCGAAGAACAGAGTGACGAATCGTGACTTAGTGATGTTTTGCTTTCAGTTGGAGCAGCTCACTACAGCAGGTGTGCCGATTCTAGAGGGTTTAAGTGATTTACAAGAAAGTACCAGCAACCCTTACTTTCAGAAAGTGTTGGTTGCTATTTCCGCTGAGGTTGAAGGGGGTAAGTTGCTTTCGGAAGCATTGGCTGATCACCCAGATGTTTTTGATGAAGTGTTTGTTAGTTTGGTTAACGCTGGTGAAGAGACTGGGCAGCTAGCAATAGTATTTGATAACTTGAGTAATACATTGAAATGGCAAGATGAGCTATTTTCTCAAACAAAACGTTTGTTGGCGTATCCTGCATTTGTCTTTGTTGTGGTGATGGTGGCGGTGACTTTTTTAATGATTTACTTAGTGCCAGAGATGGTTAAGTTTATTAATAGTTTGGGTCAAGAGCTGCCGCTGAACACTAAGATTTTAATCTTCTTATCAGATGCATTTGTTAATTACTGGTGGTTGTTTTTAACACTGCCCATTGTGTTAGTTGTTTTCTTAATCACTTGGGTAAGAAGTAGCCCAGATGCACGCTATAAGTTTGACTATATCAAACTGAAGTTGCCAGTGACGGGTGAGATTTTGAATAAAATTATCATGGCAAGGTTTGCACGCTATTTTGCCTTAATGTATCAGACAGGCATTCCTGTTTTGCAGGCAATTAAAATTTGCGAAAAGATTGTCGGCAATCGCGTGATTGCCGACGCATTGGATCGCGCACATGGTCAAATTAATGCGGGTGATAGTATGAGTGAGAGTTTTAGAAATGTTGGTTTATTTCCTTCGCTTGTGGTGAGGATGATTAAGGTGGGCGAAAATTCGGGTGCACTCGATAAATCTTTAATGAACATTAGTTACTTTTACGATAGAGATGTGAACGAGTCGATGCAGAAAATGCTGAAAATGATTGAGCCTATGTTAACGGTCATTTTAGGTCTTATCTTGGCGTTTATTATGTTCTCTGTACTTGGACCTGTGTACGACTCATTCAGTTATATGAAGATATAAATGTTAACGAATAATCAAAAAATCATTTTATGTGCCACTAACCATAGCCTCACTGCGGGTTTATGGCATGGCACAAAATTGCAGTCTTATCAGGTATTTAAAAACCAAGATGAAAGCCACACTACTTTTAGCCAATATATGGCAAAGCATGAAGGCGTTAATGTTTATCTGATTGTCGATGCTGTTGAGGAAGACTATAAGCTTGAAGCGCTTCCGCACACGACAGGCAATGCAAGGCGAGAGCTGGTCGCACGTAAGCTAAGCCAATTTAACCGTAATAGTGTGTACCGTACAGCGCACTTTATTAATCGTGATAAAGATAAGCGCAAAGATGATAATTTTATCTTTGTTGCATTGAGCAACACTGACTTTATGCAAAGTTGGCTGGATGTGATTCAAGCCGAACATGTGCCATTAGTTGGCGTTTATTTGTTGCCGATGGTGAGCCAAGTGATGATTCGGCAGATGAAGCTAATGGCGCCGCATATCCTATTATGTGAGCGACTATCATCAGGACTAAGGCAAACGTATCTACATAACGGACGTTTGCGGATGAGTCGTTTAACGCCGATGACGGATGTAAAAGTGGAGCAGTTGAGTTACTTCTATTTAGTTGAAATAGAAAAAACACGTTTATATTTATTAAGCCAACGACTCATCACTGCGGAAACTGCCTTGCAAATGGTGTTGCCCGCCTATGATGAAACGAGCGATAAAATTGCTAGCAGCATTAGTCAAGATCAAGGGATTGAATGTAAAACAGTAGATATTATGGCTTATGCTAACAATAGCCATATTAAGCCTGCTACGGTTAAAAAACATCCAGAGTTATTGCATATGCAATTGTTGGCAAATGGTCATGTGCCTGATAATTTGGCACCACCAGAGCTGACAAAAACCCACAATATTAAAAACATTGGCCGTGGCATTTTTATTGCAGCAGCTCTAATTGCATCGATTGGCTTGTTGTTAGCCGCTGTTTATCTTTTCCAAGCATATCAGCTCAGTGCCAAGGCTGATGAAGTTGCTACAAAAACAGCAAGGCAGTTACAGCAATATGAGCTCGTGGCACAAAACTTCCCGGAAACACCAATACCTGGTAGCGATTTAAAGCGAGTGGTTGATATTGCGAAAACCATTAACAGCCAAACACCAGCAGCGATGATGCAAGTGTTGAGCTCGGCTTTACAATCTGAGCCAGATATTGCTGTCAGCAGAATTCGTTGGGTACAAACGAATCGGGTGGATATTCAAGATGAGAATAATGTAGAGCAGAGTGCAGCAAATAATGCGCAAGCCAATAACACAGCGCAATCTGGTTTGCTGCAAGTTGGATTTATTAATGCAGAGATTAGAAAATTTACCGGCGATTATCGTGCCGCACTGGCAACAGCCAGTCGGTTTGCTGCACATTTGCGGGCTGATCCTGCTGTGATGCAAGTACAAATATTGCAAGAACCGGTGAATGTTAGCTCGCTGGCAAGCTTACAGGGTAGTACAGAAGATGAAAGTAAAGCGCAGCGCACACCCGCAATATTTAAACTCAAGGTTGTTTTGAAACCAAAAGGTAGCGAGGTTGCTTCATGACATTAACTCCCAATGATTGGCGAAAACTACGTTATCCGATTTTAGCTTTTGGTTGTGCTTTGTTGGTGGCAGGCCTGATAGCAACGTTTGCAGACCAATACCGCACTAAACAAGAAGCTGCCTTGCAAATAGAGGAAACAAACTATCGAAAAGCACGTCAAAAGTTTGAATCCTCAGGTTTGGAAAAAGAAACCATTATCAAGTATTTGCCTGTTTATAATGATTTATTAAAAATTGGCTTCGTTGGCGAAGAGCGCAGAATTGAATGGATAGAACGCTTAAGACAAATTCATGCGCAGTATAATTTATTTAGCATTGATTACAATATTGGGCAGCAAGAAAACTACCGGCCTGATTTTGTACAAGACATGGGCAACCTTGTGCTGAATCGCTCAGTTATGGAGTTGAAACTGGATATGTTGCATGAAGGAGATTTGGTTAACCTGCTTGGTGACCTACATCAGCGTACACCACCGTTTATGGTGCGGGATTGCGAGATTACTCGGCCCGTTGGCGCTGAAATTAATGCCAATGACTTGAAAGCGAACCTTACTGCTAGGTGTGAGCTAGATTGGTTAACGCTGCGGGATCCTGAGTTAGGGAGGAACCTATGATGCGCTTATTGACATTGATTGTTTTGCTCAGCGCTCAGTCTTTGAGCATACAAATTGCGATTGCAGACGAGCCTGTTGGCCGTTTGTTTTCAACGCCAGCGCAACGTAGCCAGCTGGATGCATTAAGAGCAGCAAAAAGAAATCAGCCTGCCGTACCAGTAGAAACAGTTGTTCAGCCGACAGTGATTAAACGTAAACCGATTGTTTTGCCAGATACGGTCAACGTACAGGGCTACGTAAAACGCACTGATGGCAAAAAAGGAACCGTTTGGGTGAATGGGAAAGCCATTCAAGAACGCTCCGGGAATAAAGATGTGCAGGTTGGTCAGTTATCAAAACATGGTAATCGCGTACCCATTCGGATTCCTGCAAATGGTAAGCGCTTGCGCTTAAAAGCTGGCGAAATTTATGACCCGCAGTCTAATAAGATAGAACGTTCTAGAAGCTATCGCATTAAAAGAGATGCGGGCAGGATTGGATATGCCAAATAAGCAAAAAGGGCTGGCATTAATGATGCTGGTTTTTGTTTTAGCATTAGCTATCACTGCATATAGCTTAAAGGCTTTCAATACGGCAGATATAAAAGAAGAAAAAAGCATGAAAACGGCAGCTGCTTTAACTGAAGCTAAGTCTGCCTTAATCGGCTGGTCTGTTTCACACCCGATACATCCTGGCATCATGCCATTTCCTGATCGCAGTGGTGATGGAAACTATGACGGAAATAGTGATTGTTTTAATACAAACCCCGGTTTTAATTTATTGATAGGCCGATTGCCGTTTCTTGGGCAAACGGCTCCATGTACTGCGCCTTCACCAGGGCTGGCCAGCAGTTTGGTAGACGGAGAAGGTGAGCAATTATGGTATGCGGTTTCTCGAAATTTAATTAGAAGCACATTTATACCAACAATTAACCCATCGATTGCAGATGCACCACTAGAAAATTGGTTGGTTGTAAGAGATAAAAATGGGCAAGTTATTTCTGACCGTGTAGCCGCTGTGATTTTGGCCCCAGGAGCACCCATTGCAAACCAAGATCGCTCGGGTGGATTGGCTGGACCAGGTGCTTATCTCGACAGCATTACAATCACAGGTGTTAATTATAGGAATGATGACTATACCGTTGCTGATGAAAGTTTTGTTATTGCTGATGATCTTCAGACAGTATCAACTACCGACCCTAGGTATTTGCAACCCTATGAATTTAACGATCAGTTAGTTTATATAACGATTGATGAATTGATGCTGGCATTGGAAAAACGCGCTATTGGTGAGGTCGCATTTAGTTTAAGAAACTACTATACAGCAAGCGCTGGTGTTTCAGCTGATCGTTATTACCCTTATGCGGCAGCACTGGGTGATACAAATCACACCTGTGTTGATGGGGTGTTGCAAGGTGGTATACCTCTAGTTGACTGCTCAACACCAAGTCTTTCAGCATTTTTACCTGCCGGTTGGTTTACACAAAATGGTTGGGAGAATTTTATTTACTACGCAGTTTCAACAGACTGTAATTTCGCTACTACAGGCTGTGCTTTAGGTGATATAACGGTTGGCACACAAAATAATGTTGACGCGCTTGTGATAGCAACTGGTGACGTGATAGCACCACAAGGAAGACCATCTGCTATAGAGGCTGATTACTTGGATAGTGTGGAAAATTATGATGGAGATAATGTGTTTGATGCTGTAGGCACGCCATTAACAAATATCTATAATGACCAAATGTTGATTGTGGCACCGTAATGAAAAACTTATCAAATATTAAAGGTTTTACTTTGATTGAAATGGCCATTGTTTTGGTCGTCGTTGGCTTGTTGATTGCTGGCTTACTCGCCCCTTTGGGCGTGCAAAGAGATATTCGGGATTATGCAGAAACTAGAACGGTTCTTTCAGATTATAAAGAGGCTTTAATTGGTTATGCGTTAAGTCAGACACCACCACATCTACCTTGCCCTGATACCGACAATGATGGCTTTGAAGAAAATCGAAATGGGGTGGGTAATTGTGTGAATGCAGCGAACGTAGAAATAACGGCTGGTGACGTGCCTTGGGCAACGCTTGGCTTGCGAGAACAAGACAATTGGAATAATACATACTTGTATAGAGTGTCAGCTAACTTCTCTAATAATAATGGTTTTATACTCGGTATTTTAGGAGATAACACTATTTTAAATATTGCGCCCGTAAATGGCGGAACGCCTATTGCTCAAAATATTCCAGTTGTTGTTATTTCAAAAGGGAAGAATGGTGCAGGTGGCAGCGATGATGAATCAGAAAACGATACTGCAGATGCAAACTTTGTCAGTCATGAGCAAATAGATGTCGCTGCAAATCAGTTTGATGATGTTGTTGTATGGTTGCCAGCAACCATATTATTCAACCGGATGGTGACGGCTGGTAAATTACCGTAATGAATGACAATCAACTCCTTCGTTATAGCCGCCATATTTTATTGCCGCAAGTTGAATATGCAGGACAAGAAAAATTAACGCAAAGCCATGCATTAGTCGTTGGTGCAGGCGGGTTAGGTTCTCCAGTGGCTTTGTATTTAGCTGCTAGTGGTGTTGGCAAACTCACCATCTGTGATTTTGATGAGGTGGATTTAACTAACTTACAACGCCAAATTATTCACACGACACAATCCGTCGGCATTAATAAAGCGGTTTCAGCGCAGCAAACGTTGTACGAAATTAACCCGGAAGTGGATGTGAAAACCGTTGAGCAGAAATCAACAGAAGCAGAAATGACGGTGTTGGTGAATGAGGCGGACGTGGTGATTGATTGTTCCGATAACTTTGCCACACGTTACGCCTTGAACCGCATTTGCTTTGCTGAGAAAAAGCCACTAGTCTCTGGTGCAGCTGTTCGTTTTGAAGGTCAAATTACTGTATTCGATTTTAGAGATGATGCTAGCCCTTGCTACCATTGTTTATTTCCAGATAGTGGCGATGACCAAGAGTTACGCTGTGCTGATAATGGGGTGTTTTCGCCGCTGGTAGGCATGATTGGAACGGCGCAAGCCGCAGAAGCACTTAAATGTTTAATGGGTATTGGAGAAAGTTTGCAGGGACGATTAATGTTGTTGGATGCATTAACGGCTGAGTGGCGGACCATTAAATTGTCACGCGACCCAGCCTGTTTGGTTTGTGGTTAAGCCTATTTAGCGGCTTTGCCACCAATCATATTTCTTACTGCGCCGACTAAGTCACCAGGCATGACGACGACTTTACTACTGTTAGCCTGAGACATGTCTTGAAGTGCTTGAATATAGCGGTCGCCAAGTAAGAAGGTTGCCGACTCATCATTACCTTTTGCTGCTTCGGTAATAAATTTAATCGATTCACCAGACGCTTTAGCAGCCACCATTTGTGCCTCCGCATCTTTACGCGCGGCTTCTAAACGGGCTTCCGCATCCAAAATAAGTGCTTCTTTTGCACCCTCAGCCTCTGTTACAACTGCAACACGTTCACGTTCAGCTGCCGCTTGTTTTTCCATTGCATCTTGCATATTCATCGAAGGTTTAATGTCTTGAATCTCAACAGATTTCACTGTTAAGCCCCAATCTAATGCTTCATCTGCCACGGCATTTTTGAGTTCTGTTTTAATACGCTCGCGTGAGGTAAGTGCTTCATTAAGCTCCATACCACCAATGATAGAACGCAAGTTAGTTTGTACCATGTTACGCATCGCTTCACGGAAGTTTTCAATACCATAGACAGCGCGCTCAATACTTGAGACTTTAATAAATGCCACTGCATTGGCTAAAATCACCGCATTATCTGCTGTAATCACTTCTTGCTCAGGGATTTCTAAAATAATGTCCTTGGTGGTGACCTTGTAACTCACTTTACTAACAATAGGGTTGATGAGGTGTAAGCCAGGTGTGATGACCCCTGCAAATTTACCTAAACGTTCTACCACCCACTCTTCACCTTGCGGCACAATCCTGACGCCTTTAAAGATGGCGATAATCGCCAGAAATATGAGTACAAAGCTGAGTTCTGTCATGTTGTTTTCCTATCTGATTATTGGATGTTAAATAGATTTGACTCTGAGTGCATTGCCTTCAACCGCAGTAACTTCTGCTTGCGACCCTTCGCTAATCTCTTCATTAGAGATGGCTGTCCATTCGCGGGCGCCCATTAAGCCTTGGGTAAACTGGATTTTGCCACGCTGTGTTGGGCCGCAGGCAGTAATGATGGTACCGACTCGGCCAATTTCTTGTCCTTGTGATTGGCCCACACGGTGATGCTTTTCGTTCTTTTTGTAATGGGAACGCCAGATGCCAAGTGAGATAAAAGATAGCGCAGCAAACAATACGAACTGCCCAGCAATTGGCATCCCAGGGAAAAACCACATAGCGATTGCCACACATAATGCAGCTAAACCGAACCAAAAAATATCGAAAGTACCGACGGCCATTTCAACGGACAATAGTACAACGCCTAAAATTGCCCAAAGCCAAACTGGTTCTATCATCATAAGCACTTTTTCCTTCAATAATCTTTCACAATGTTAGCATTTTTTATTGCTAATATTAAATCACTTGCACACCATACCTTGAAGCTAACTTTTAATCAAAAAAAGGTGTACACTAAACTTATAAAACTCAATAAAAAATACTCTCATGGCCAAAGCGTACAAACTGACAATTCCTAGTGATCGTGCTGAGCGACTACAGTATATAAAACGGATGTTCCCACAGGCCGGAGGCACCGCTTTGAGTGATGATTGGCGCGGTGGGCGCTCAGAAGCGACCAAACGCTTGAATAGCATCGATATTGAAGCGTATAACAAGAACCGTTATTTCATTAATGGTGATGTCAGTAGGCTTTCTCCCTATTTTCGTTATGGCTGTTTAACGTTAAAAGAAGCGGCAGACCATTTACAAAAGCAATTCGGTGTTGAGTCAGAAAAGCTGGTGCAAGCGTTAGGGCGTCGTGACTATTCGCGCCGTGTTTGGTATCAACAAGGCGATAAAATATTTAATAATCTTGAAAAATCTAAAGTTGGCTTGGGCGATAAGCCGTTGCCCGATTATGTACGGCAAATGATTACTGGTTTGCCATGTATGGATGCTTTTGTGCGTGATTTAATGCAAGATGGTTATGTCCACAATCATGCCAGAAAATGGTTTGCGGCTTATGTTGTGCACTGGCTAAAAGTGGACTGGCGAGAAGCTGCTGATTGGTTTGAGTCTCTTTTGTTGGATGGTGATAAAGCATCTAACCATTTATCATGGCAGTGGGTTGCGTCTAGTTTTAGCTCAAGCCCTTACTTTTTTAATAAAGATATTCTTGCCAGACACACAGGCGAAAAGCATTGTGCAAATTGTACTGTGAGTTGTCCGTTTGACGCCAGTGTAGAAATGCTCGATGCAAAATTATTTAGTGTTGCTGAGCCGCTGGCAGAGCGCACGATCTCTCGACCAGCGACGATGCATTTTTCTTCTAATACCGCAGTAGCTGTGTTTGTGCATGATGAAATGCTTTCAGCTGCACACCCTTTAATACAAAACTCCACAGCCAAATTTTTTGTGTTTGATGAACACTTATATGCGAAGTGGCCATTGAAAAGATTACAGTTTGTAGCAGACTGTTTAAGTGAGTTGCCGAATGTTGAGGTGTGGCTGGGCGATACACGTGACGTGCTAGAGTCTCGTGGCGTTGGGCAGCTTAAAACACAGAACACACCAAACAAGGACATCAAACAATTGCTTGAATCCTTTCAAGTTGACTGGCAACCAGAGGTGAAAATGATAGATGTTGAAGTGAGTGATCAGCGGATGAAGCGCTTTTCACGCTATTGGAGTAAGGTGAGCAAGGCATTGTACGGTGATGCGCTACCAGAAGAGTCAAAAACGTTTTAAGGAAGCAAAGTGGAATTTTTGGTTGTTGCTGCAGTCGTTATTATTTACATCGTTATTACCTACAACAGTCTTGTTGCTATTAAAAATAATGTAGCCAAGGCATGGGCCAATATCGATGTCCTATTAAAACAAAGGCATGATGAGCTGCCCAAACTGATTGATGTTTGTAAGACATATATGCAGCATGAGCAGCAAACATTAGAGAAAGTAGTTCAAGCGCGCGCAGGCGTTGATAAAACAAGGCAGTTGCAAGATGTGGCTGGCTTTTCGGCGGCAGAGACTTTGATGCAAAGTAGCTTGAGTGGCTTGTTTGCGGTGGTAGAAAATTATCCAGAGTTAAAGGCGGATCAAAGTTTCAATGCCTTGCAAAGCCGCATTACTGGACTAGAAAATGCAATCGCCGACAGGCGTGAGTTTTATAACGATAGCGTGAATGTGAATAATGTACGCATTAAGCAATTTCCAGATTTAATGATTGCTAATCTGTTTGGTTTTAAAGCATTAAAATTACTGACCTTCGCGCCTGAAGAGCTTACAGATGTTGATGTCAGCGCGCGGTTTAATAGCTAAATGTTCAAACGTTGGTCTAGCCATTATGTGAACCTCATCACATCAGGCCTTTATGTAGGGCTGATGCTGGTAGCATTTTTTAATGATGTAACAAGCAGTGAACTCATACGTCAGAGCCTTTTGGTGCTCATATGCTTAGCACTGTTTGCTTTTGCTTTTAATTTATGGCGATACTTAGCCATTGCCAAAGCACCAGTCTCTACCATTGCCGGCGCAGCGCAGGGCTATGTTGAGCTCAATGGGGTTGTTCAAATGCCGAAGCAACTGAAAACACCGTTCCATGGTT
>SPJO01000191.1 GCA_006844635.1 Methylophilaceae bacterium
CTGAAAGACGCTGTGGCTGCCATTTCCGTCGGTGTTTACAAAGGTGAGCCTGTATTAGATTTAGATTATCTTGAAGACTCAGACTGTGATACGGATATGAATATCGTCATGACAGGTAACGGTGGTTTTGTAGAAATTCAAGGCACAGCAGAAGGTGATGCATTCAGTCGCGAGGCGATGAATGCCATGACAAATTTAGCTGAGCATGGCATTAAACAATTACTCACCTTACAAACAGAAGCGCTGGACAAATAACCCATGTTTAAGCGGCTCGTTATTGCTAGTGGTAACAAAGGAAAGCTTCGCGAGATACAGGCAATGCTGTCGCCATTAGACATTGAAGTGCTGCAGCAATCAGACTTCAATGTGCCTGAAGCACCGGAGCCGCACTGCACGTTTATTGAAAATGCATTAGCAAAAGCGCGCCATGCCAGCAAACTCACCAAACTCCCAGCATTGGCTGATGATTCTGGTTTGTGTTTAGAAGCCCTCAATGGTGAGCCAGGTGTGCAATCTGCTTACTTTGCTGGTAAACCGAGCAATGATGAAAACAATAACGCACACCTGATTGAAGTCTTGAAGCAACACGAAAACCGCTTTGCTTACTATTATTGCTGTTTGGTTCTGGTACGTAGACACGACGACCCGCAACCATTAATTGCTGAAGGTATTTGGCAAGGCAGTATTTTAAAAGCCCCACGCGGCGAAAACGGCTTTGGTTACGACCCGCTGTTTATGGATAGTATGACAGGGAAATCGGGCGCAGAACTTGACCCAGGCATTAAAAATAAAGTCAGCCACCGTGGCCAAGCCTTACGCAAAATGTTACATTTAATCGAACACTTAACTTACTAAACGTTTTTAAATCATGGCAGATAAACCTTTACCAACCTGGGTACGAGATGACAATAGCATCGTCGCATGCACGGAAAAAATCCGCGTCATGAAGGAAAACTTTGATGAGATTAAACAAATTACTCAAGATGCTTTTGAAGATGGCTTGTTAATGGAAGTCTCCGAACAGCAAATGCGAGAAGCGCTACATCAACTGGTTGATCAACTAGTAGACCCCTACAAAAAGAAATAATGGCGACAACTTACGCGTGACTTCGCCCTTAGAAATTCTAAAAGACACCTTCGGTTACACTCACTTCCGAGATAAACAGCAAGCCATTGTTGAGCATGTCATTGCTGGGCAAGATGCGCTAGTTCTAATGCCAACAGGTGGTGGAAAATCACTTTGCTACCAAATCCCTGCCATTGCACGTGATGGCTTAGCGATTATCGTCTCACCACTGATTGCACTGATGCAAGATCAAGTCGAGGCTTTACAACAGCTCGGTGTGAATGCTGCTTTTTTAAATTCTAGTTTAAGCGCTGAGGATAATGCACGCATCACCAGCCAAGCTTTATCAGGTGAAATCAAAATACTATATGTTGCGCCAGAGCGCCTGATGGTCAATAGCTTTTTAAGTTTGCTGGATGAAGTGGACACCCATGTTGGTCTCGCGCTATTCGCGATTGATGAAGCCCATTGTGTATCGCAGTGGGGTCATGATTTCCGCCCCGAGTATCGTCAGCTCACCATCTTACATGACCGCTTCCCCAGCGTCCCAAGAATTGCATTAACG
>SPJO01000186.1 GCA_006844635.1 Methylophilaceae bacterium
TGTACATACTTGTCATAAATTTAAGTGTAAGCATTTGTTTTCTGAGTTGGATACATCCGAAGACATACCCATTTGTGACCCAGCCACAAACACCCACACTTATCAGTCATTCTGATTTTTAAAGAGCTTTTACGGTCCAATTAAAACGCTATGTTTAACTGGTTGCGGGAACAGGATTTGAACCTGTGACCTTCGGGTTATGAGCCCGACGAGCTGCCAGACTGCTCCATCCCGCGTCCGTTTCGACATATGTAACGCCGAGAGATGAGACTATAGCGTGTTTTGAAGAGAGCTGTCAACGCCTATTCGACTTTTATTTACATGAAACGATGGTCAAAAACACGCCAAAAATAAATAAAACCCTAAGCCCGCAAGGACTTAGGGTTGAATATGCTCAGGAAAAATAAATAATTTATTTTGCGACTGCACCAAACACTTTCTTAAGCAAGCTACTCGCTTGACCAATTGGGTCTTTTCGAATGGCTGCCTCTTCTTTTGCAATCATTAAATATAAACCATCTAAGGCTTTATTCGTGACGTATTGTTCAATGTTAGCATTTTCCTTATCAACCACACCAAACTGACTACCTAACTCAGCATATTTGTTATAAGTCTGTGCTAGCTGAACTTTCTCTGTCGCTTTCGTCACGATAGGCAAAAACTTCTCCCCCATGTCCGCAGAGGTTGTTTTCTTAAAGTATTGTGTGGCAGCATCATCAGGTCCGGTCAAAATAGCTTTGGCGTCAGACAAACTCATCTGCTTAATAGAACTCACCAAGAGTGCTTTTGCTTCTGGCACAGCCGCTTCTGCTGCACGGTTCATTTTAAGCACCAAATCATCAGCTTGGTCGCCCATGCCAACGAGTCGCATTCCTTTTTCAACCTTTTTCAACGAATCTGGCAGTGGAATTTTAACTTCCTTGTTACCAAAAAATCCATTTGAAGCGCCTAAGAGGCCGACTGCTTTGGCCACACCTTGATTTAATGCAGCTTTAAGCCCGTCGTTCGTTTCTTGATCACTAAGTGCGCTCACGCCAGCCGATGAATCACTGCCTGTTTTCTTACCCACCTGCTTCACGGCCTCACCTAAATCCTTTAGATCCAAATCAAAAGCATTCACCTGCAGTGCAGCCACACTTAATAAAGTTGCTAATATTATTTTCTTCATTCTTTCTCCTCAAGCTCGTCTGTTGTTTTTAATAAAGCACAATGTATTACGCTAGTCTACACGCATCTATTTAGTAACGGGGAACGCTTAGCAATCGTTTACATTCAGCAAAACAAAAAGGCTGCCAATTGGCAGCCTTGTGTATTACATAATCAAACTATTCATGCGTTTAACAAAGCTGGCGGGGTCATCTAACTGCCCACCTTCGGCCAGCAGCGCTTGATCAAACAGCACGTTTGCATAATCCGCAAACGTACCGTCATCTCCTTCGCCTTTGAGTTTCTCAACCAAGCGGTGACTTGGGTTAATTTCAAGAATAGGTTTCGTTTCTGGCGCATTTTGTCCAGCCGCTTTCAACATGCGCGCAAGATTACCAGACATTTCATTTTCGTCAGCAACCAAGCAAGCAGGCGAATCTGTTAAACGGTGCGTCACCCTGACTTCTTTCACTGATT
>SPJO01000002.1 GCA_006844635.1 Methylophilaceae bacterium
ATCTTTACTGGCTTGTGCTTTTTCTGCTTGTGCTTTATCCAATGCTTTGATTAGTAAACTCATGGCGCATGCAACCCATCAATCAGTTCGCTTCATCCAACACTTTTTGCAACTGTTGTGCAGGTAGATATTGTTTAAATGCGCTTAACTCATCGCTTTCTAAGTCAGCATTTGGGATAACAGTCGGTCTTAAAAAAATCACCAACTCTGTTTTCTTATTCGACTCATCCCGGCCTTTGAATACATTCCCAACACCTGGCACCTCTGATAGCCCAGGAACGCTATCAGAGTTTTTTGTAATATCGTCCTGCATTAACCCTCCCAATACAGCAGTATTACCACTATCAATTCTTAATACAGACTCCATTTCACGCACTCGAATTTCTGGAATCAAGCTTGGTATCGTGATATTTGGGTTCGGATCTTGTTTAAAGCCCGTTACACTAGAAATAGTCGGCCGCACGTTAATATTAACGTTGCCTGTATCATTAATTTGCGGGGTGACACTCATCACCATACCTACTGCAACAGTATTAGGCGTTGTCGTCACTGTGGATAAAATACCGCCAACCGTACCACCAACGGTTGACTGTTGTGACTCAACAGTAAAGTAGACAATATTATCAACAACTTTTAGCACTGCTGTTTGATTGTTCAGCACCATCAGTTTCGGACTAGATAATACTTTGGTATCACCAAATTCTTTTAACAAATTAATGGATGCAGCAATATTACCCAGCGAGCTTAATGGGTTAAAGTAGCCAAGAACAAGCCCATCACCCGTTGCCCGTGTATTAATATTACCTGGAGTGAAGTTTTCAGCGTTAAGGTTTTGACTAAAAGTAAAGCCGTTGCTTGTTGCTGAGTTGCCTAGGCGACTCCAATCTATACCAGCCTTAAAACCGTCATTCAGGGTTACTTCAACAATCGTGGCCTCTACTAAGACTTGTTTTTTAGCGCTACCCATCACTTGGTCAATAAACTCTTGTACTTTTTGGTGCTGTTTATTAGTCGCACGTACGCTAATAACCCCAGTTTCAGGGTTTGCAATAACATTAGCAGCTAACAGTGTTTGGTACTCTGTTCTTTGTTCATCTAACTGCTCAGACTGTGCATTTAGCTCTTCATTTGAAGTCTCTGTATCGTCTACATCTTGGCTGTCCAATGTGCCATAACGTTTAACAATTACCTCTTTATCTGTTTCCGCTAATAGCTCTTTAATATTTTGTACCAATGATTCCCATAAATGATTCTCTGTTCTAGTCGTCACCGCAGTACTTGAGCTATTATTCGCATTGCTTGAATTCGACTGCGTATTTCCAGATGTACTTGCCGCTCCGCCCGTACTAGATATTTCTGTCGCTGACCCAATAAAGCCCTCTGTATCTCGATTGATATTCACATAATCGATTTTATAAGTTCTTAAAACTGGCTGATCAGGTGTAATTACCAGCACATTGTTTTTCATTTGATAAGTGAGGTCAACTTGCCGAGACAGCCTTTCCAAAATCGCCGGCAAGGTTTGGTTAACAGCATTCAATGTTGCGCGCCCTTGAATGGACGGATGAATATCCA
>SPJO01000001.1 GCA_006844635.1 Methylophilaceae bacterium
ACACAGGTGCGCGTTCTGTAATGTGTATCAAGGTGTTGGGTGGTTCAAGACGTCGCTATGCCAGTGTTGGTGATGTGATTAAAGTGACGATTAAAGATGCTGCTCCACGCGGACGTGTTAAAAAAGGCGAGGTGTATAGCGCTGTCGTTGTACGTACTGCTAAAGGTGTGCGCCGTCCAGATGGCTCATTGTTGAAGTTCGATAGTAATGCCGCTGTTTTATTAAATAATAATTTAGAGCCGATCGGCACGCGTATTTTTGGCCCAGTGACACGTGAGCTACGTAGTGAGCGTTTCATGAAGATCGTTTCTTTGGCTCCTGAAGTACTGTAGAGCGAAGAAGAGGATAGATAAGATGAGTAAAATTCTTAAAGGTGACCAAGTCATCGTCAACACAGGCAAAGATAAAGGTAAGCGCGGTGTAGTTACTAGCGTGCTAGAGAATGGCCTGGTTGTTGTAGAGGGTATTAACGTAGCGAAAAAACACCAAAAACCAAACCCAATGAAAGGTGAGGCTGGCGGGATTGTTGCTAAAGAGATGCCAATTCAGATTTCTAACATTGCCTTGTTTAACGCGGCGACGGATAAAGCAGACCGAGTGGCTTATAAGGTGCTTAAAGATGGTCGCAAGATTCGTGTATACAAGTCTAACGGCGAAGCTGTCGACGCTTAGGTAAATAGGAAAAATTATGGCGCGCTTAAAACAATTTTATAAAGACACAGTCGTGAAAGATATGACTGAAAAGTTTGGTTACAAGTCAATCATGGAAGTACCAAAACTTGAAAAAATCACAATCAACATGGGTGTTGGTGATGCTGTCGCAGATAAGAAAGTAATGGAACATGCGGTTGGTGATATGGAGAAGATTGCTGGTCAAAAAGCAATCGTAACGAAAGCCAAGAAATCAGTTGCGGCGTTTAAAATCCGTGATGATTATCCGGTTGGCTGTAAAGTGACTTTACGACGCGAGCGCATGTATGAGTTCTTTGATCGTTTGGTTACTGTAGCCATTCCTCGTGAAAGAGATTTCCGTGGTCTTTCTGCAAAATCATTCGACGGTCGTGGTAACTACAATATGGGTGTTAAAGAGCAAATTATCTTCCCAGAGATTGACTATGACAAGATTGATAAGCTTCGTGGTATGAATATCACGATTACAACAACCGCAAAAACTGACGAAGAAGCTAAAGCATTGCTTTCTGCGTTTAACTTTCCTTTTAGAGGTTAAGACATGGCAAAAACATGTATGACAGAGCGCGAAAATAAACGACGCGCTACCGTAAAAAAATTCGCTGCAAAACGTGCTGCGTTAACTGCAATCATTAACGATCAAAGCGTTAGTGTTGAAGAACGCCGCGAAGCACGCATGAAGTTGCAAGCTCTACCACGCAACTCAAGCCCTGTGCGTTTGCGTAATCGTTGTGCGCTTACTGGCCGTCCACGTGGCGTGTTTAGTAAATTTGGAATTGGACGTAGTAAATTGCGTGACTTGATGATGGCTGGCAAAGTGCCAGGTGTTACCAAGGCAAGCTGGTAAATAAGGAACAGATCTATGAGTATGAGTGATCCAATTG
>SPJO01000123.1 GCA_006844635.1 Methylophilaceae bacterium
TTCAAAACGCAGCACAATCACAGGCGTTGTGTTTGACGGGCGCATTAAACCAAAACCATCGGCATATTCCACGCGTAAACCATCAATCGTGAGCACTTTTGCATCATCAAATTTCGCTGTTTTCTGCAACTGGGCGATAAGTGCGTGTGGTTCGCCTTCTTTCATGTTGATGTGTTGCTCAGGTGTGCTCACGCTATCTGGCAGTGCATTAAGCACAGCTGATGGGTCGTCAAATTGGCTTAAGATTTCTAATAATCGTGCACCGGAATACAGGCCATCATCAAAGCCGTACCAGCGCTCTTTGAAGAAGACATGACCGCTCATTTCACCTGCTAGCGCAGAGCCTGTTTCTTTCATTTTGGCTTTCACGAGGGAGTGGCCTGTTTTCCACATTAATGGCTTGCCACCACGTTCTTCAATCCATGGACCTAAATTACGGGTTGATTTCACATCATAGATAATCGTTGCACCAGGGTCACGTTTGAGCACGTCTTCAGCAAAGAGTAATAACTGACGGTCTGGGTAGATAATATTGCCTTCTTTTGTAACGACACCTAAACGGTCACCATCACCATCAAACGCTAGACCAATCTCCGATTCGCCTGTTTTTAATGCATTCACTAAGTCCTTCAGGTTATCAGGCACAGAAGGGTCTGGATGGTGGTTAGGGAAGTTGCCATCCACTTCGCAGAATAGCTCTTCAACTTCACAGCCCAGCGCCTCATAAAGTTTTTTAGCAAAAGCACCCGCAACACCATTGCCCGCATCGGCTGCAATCTTCATCGGTCTTGTCAGTTTGATGTGGTCGCTGATTTTGGCGATGTATTCATCATCAATATAGTAATTCGTTTCTTGACCTGCTTCAGCCGCCGTTAACTTGTCGTCCTCTATCCGTTGTCGTAAACCTTGAATGACTTCGCCAGATAAGGTTTCGCCAGCTAATACCATTTTTAACCCATTGTAATCTGGTGGGTTATGACTGCCAGTCACCATGACGCCACAGTTTGTGTTGAGGTGATAAGCGGCAAAGTACACAACTGGGGTGGCTACTAAGCCAAGATTGATGACATCAATGCCGGCTTTGCGTATGCCACGTGAGAGTGCTGATGCCAGCTCAGGCCCTGATAAGCGGCCATCATAGCCGACACAAATGGTTTTTTGTTGGCGGTCACGTGCTTCACTGCCAAGCGCATGGCCAATGGATTCGACAATCGTGGGCGTCAGCGTTTTGCCGACAATGCCACGGATATCGTAAGCTTTAAAAATTTCTGCAGGAACGGTGTTGTTAGATGTTGTATTTGAAGACATAGTAGATGATTGCAAAATAAGTAAGGTGATGTAAAAGTTGGTCGAATCCTAATAGCACCCAGAACCACTCGCTATTATTAGGGTTTAGGTCGAATTCATTTGATAGTTTCATTTTTGCCCAGTCGATATGATAATGCACAAGCAAATCAATGAAGCCAAGCATGATGGCGTTGCTGCCAATGAAGGGGAAAAGGACGAGTGTGGTGCCGATGCCATGCAAGCCCGCATGTACGATACCACCAGGATGTAAATACGTGCCTTTATTCTTGTAAAGCCAAGGAAACATTTGCAATGGAAAATCACAAATAAAATGCTTGATAAATAAGCCAAGCAACGCTTCAAACATCGTTATGCCGCCTCATCAATCCAAGCGAGTTGAATGGCTTCAAGAATTTTTTCGCCACAATGTGATTCGCTATCGTCAAAGCCATCTAATGCCATTACCCATTGCATTAAGTCAGTAAATCGAATGGTCTTGGGGTCAATTTCTGGATGCGCGTCATAAAGTTCTTCGGCGATTCTTTGTGTCTCTGTCCACTTCATAGGTGTTTGGTTCTTTGTACTGCTTAAAGCACTCATTATAGCCTGCTACTAAACAGTTTTGGCAAGTAAAAAAAAGCCCAACCATATAGGTTGGGCTAAAGGGAGGATTGAAACTTTGGAGAATTACGTTTCAGTTCTTATAAAGCATGGTCTGTGCCAACTTGTTTTCACTTAGTGAATCTTGGAAAATATGGTGATTCACTACAATTATTTGCGCCAATAATAGGCGTATGTTGATATTGGTGCATGTTCTTGGTGCATGGTGTGCAATTGAATGCTGAGGATTAAAGCGTTTTAGTTAATGCCTGAGTTTATGTTGGATGGGTGGCATGGTAAAATGCGCCATTATTTTATTTAACGTATTTTGGAAACCAAGCCGACATGTTTAACTATTCAAAGAAATTGCAAACGACAGACCCAGAGATCGCGAAAATGATTGATGCTGAGGTCGTGCGACAAGAGCAACATATTGAACTAATCGCTTCTGAAAACTATACCAGCCCAGCGGTGATGGAAGCACAAGGCTCACAGTTGACGAACAAGTATGCAGAAGGTTATCCAGGCAAGCGTTTTTATGGTGGCTGTGAGTTTGTTGACCAAGTGGAACAGTTGGCGATTGATCGCTTAAAGGCATTGTTTGGTGCGGAGTATGCCAATGTGCAACCACACTCAGGTTCGCAAGCAAACCAAGCTGTGTATTTCGCGATGCTAAAACCAGGTGACAAGATTATGGGCATGAACTTGGGTCATGGTGGTCATCTAACGCATGGTTCGCCAGCGAATATCTCAGGTAAACTATTTGACATTGTGGCTTATGGTCTTGATGACAATGAAGAGATTGATTACGAGGAAATGGAGCGCGTTGCCGTTGCAGAGCAGCCTAAGTTGTTAATTGGTGGTGCATCTGCTTACGCATTGCGTTTTGACTGGGAGCGCATGGCCGCTATTGCGAAAAAAGTTGGCGCTTATTTTATGGTGGATATGGCGCATTACTCTGGTTTGATTGCGGCAGGTGTTTACCCGAACCCAGTGCCACATGCTGACTTTGTAACATCAACAACGCATAAGACCTTACGTGGGCCAAGAGGCGGCATTATTATGGCGAAAGAGGAATTTGCTAAGCAACTTAATTCGAGCGTGTTCCCGAGTTTGCAAGGCGGGCCTTTAATGCACGTGATGGCTGGCAAGGCGACCGCTTTCTTAGAAGCGTCTAAACCTGAATTTAAAACATATCAAGAGCAAGTGATGAAGAATGCTGCGGTGATGGCTAAGGCGTTAACTGCACGTGGCTTGCGCGTGATTTCAGGCCGTACAGAGTCACATGTATTCTTGGTTGATTTGCGTGCGAAAGGCTTAACTGGCAAAGCTGCTGATGCTGCTTTAGGTCAAGCGCACATCACGGTTAATAAAAACGCTATCCCAAATGACCCAGAAAGCCCATTTGTGACATCTGGAATCCGTATTGGATCGCCTGCGATTACGACGCGTGGATTTAAAGAAGCAGAAGCGGAGCAAGTCGCTAATTTAATTGCTGATGTGTTAGATAACCCTGAAGATGAAGCGAATATCAATGCAGTGAAAGCGAAAGTCAGTGCATTAACATCAAACTTCCCAGTATACGGCGCTTAATCGATAATGAAATGTCCTTTTTGTAACGCAACGGATACCCAAGTCATTGACTCAAGAGTGAATGACGAAGGCGATTCGATTCGTCGTCGCCGTCGTTGTAACAGTTGTGATAAACGCTTCACGACTTATGAAACTGCAGACTTGCGGCTGCCGCAAGTGGTGAAGAGTAATGGCAATCGTGAAGAGTTTTCCGATGGGAAATTGCGCGATGGCTTTTTACGCGCACTGCATAAACGCCCAGTCTCTGCAGAGTTGCTTGAAGAAGCCTTGCATCATATTCGTAGTAAGCTACTGGTGCTTGGTGAGCGAGAAGTGCCTGCGCGTCAAATTGGTGAATTGGTGATGGCGGAGTTACGCAAGCTTGATAAAGTCGCTTATATTCGGTTTGCATCCATTTACAGAAGTTTCCAAGATGCGGATGATTTCCGCGATGTCCTTAAAGATTTAAAGTAAATACATGACTGCCTATACGCCTGAAGATCACCTTTATATGACACAGGCGCTGCGGATTGCTGAACGTGGCTTGTTTACCAGCATGCCAAATCCGCGTGTTGGTTGTGTGATTGTTAAGGATGGCAAAGTCATTGGTGAGGGAGCTCATCTTAAAGCAGGCACGCCACATGCGGAAATACATGCGCTGGCGCAAGCTGGCATCGAAGCAAAAGGCGCGACGGCTTACGTGACCTTGGAACCTTGTAGCCATCATGGCCGCACACCACCTTGTGCTGAAGCACTCGTGCATGCTGGTATTAAGCAAGTCATTATCGCCATGCAAGATCCAAACCCATTGGTCGCGGGTAAAGGTGTTAGCTACCTTGAGACTGCTGGTGTTACGGTGCAAACAGGGTTAATGCAAGCGCAGGCACAAACATTGAATGCTGGTTTTGTGTCGCGCATGACACAGCAACGGCCATTAGTACGCATTAAAATTGCCGCGAGCCTAGATGGGCGGACAGCGTTGCGCAATGGTGAAAGTCAATGGATTACCAGCCAAGCCGCCCGTGCTGATGTTCAGCAATGGCGGGCACGATCGTGCGCGATGATGACAGGGATTGGCACGATATTAGGTGACAACCCAAGCTTAACAGTACGAGCACATGCTATTGACCGCCAACCACTGACGGTGGTGGTTGATAGCCACCTGAGGATGCCATTAGATGCAAAAGTCTTAGCCAACCCCGATGTATTGATTGCTTATGCATCTGATACGTCGCAAAAAGCAGAACAACTCAAAGAAAAGGGCGTTGCTTTGCTTCATGTCCCTAACGCTGAGGGTAAAGTGTGTCTGCAGTCTTTATTAGCGCATCTTGCAAGCATTGAAGTGAATGAGGTGATGGTCGAGGGTGGCGATGGGCTCAATGGCGCGCTAATGGCCGATAACTTAATTGACACGCTTATTCTTTACTATGCACCTAAATTAATGGGTAGTGATGGCAAAGGGATGTTCGGGTTGCCGGAACTGGTCGCGATGCATGATACAGTGGCACTTGAAGTTGATGATATTCGTCAGTTTGGACAAGACATTAGGATATTGGCTAGGAGAGCTTGATGGGCACCAGTAAATTAATTGACACACATTGCCATTTGGATGCGGCCGCATTCGATGAAGATCGAGATCAGGCTGTTCAGTTAGCAGTAGAAGCGGGCGTAGAAATGATGGTGTTACCTTCAGTGTTGCCGCGCAATTATATTGATGTCATTCTCGCATCACAACGTTATGCTAATTGTTGTTATGCGTTGGGAGTGCATCCGATGTACCTAGATAGCGTTAAAGTGACCACGATGAAAGATTTAGATAATTTGGTCGAGAAAACGCTGAAAGTTGAAAACAAACTAGTTGCGGTCGGTGAAATTGGCTTAGACTTTTTTGAAACCAAAGAAAATCAAACAGCCCAAGAGGAATTGTTTGCGGAACAGTTAAAGATTGCTCAGCGACATGACTTGCCTGTTATTTTGCATGTGCGTCATGCAGTCGATGATGTATTAAAACATTTAAGGCGCACAAAAGTGCGTGGTGGGATTGCCCATGCCTTTAATGGGAGTATGCAGCAAGCAGAAGAGTTTATTAAGCTTGGTTTCAAATTAGGCTTTGGTGGCGCGATGACTTATCCACGTGCGACCAAGTTAAGAGAGTTGGCAGAAAAGTTGCCATTAGACGCAATTGTTTTAGAGACTGATGCGCCAGATATGCCGCCTGAGTGGCTAGAAAAGGGCAGTCGAAATAGTCCAAAAGAGCTATTGAAAATTGCTGAAACAATCGCCTCTGTGAGGCGCATGTCACTGTCGCAAATCATTGAAATCACTAGTAAAAATTCTATGGAAGTTTTGCCAAAATTAGGCGACTTATGCACACGACTTGAAGTGTTACATTAAGTTTGTCGAAAAAACAGTATAAAACCAATAACATACAGTAAGTTATTGATTTTAAAGGAAAAAATAATAGATTAAAAAATGAACTTTTGAAAAAAACCCTTTCAAATTGGAGGGTTACGTTTTTAAGTCACAATAATCCACAAAGTTATCCACAGTTTTTGTGGATGGAAATTGATAAAAAATAGTTATTCAAAAAATGCAAGAAAAAAATATATTTTTTTTAATAATTTTTTGGAATAAAAATTCCCCATGCGCGCGTTTTTATGTATATAGATAATAAGCACTACCGAACCATATGGCCAAGCCCACGGTGCCAATCTGTTGAGATCATTAATCAGACCTTATTGCCATTCAAATTCGAGGTGTTGCAGATTACATCCTTGACCATGATGGTCGAAGCGATTCGAACCATGCAAGTAAGAGGGGCGCCATTAATTGGTGCAGCAGCAGCCTATGGGATGGCGCTAGCGATGCGTGAGGATGATGGTGATGCATCCTTACAATCAGCCGCGGCGCAATTGATTGCAGCGAGACCAACAGCGGTTAATTTGGCGTGGGCGGTGAATCGGATGGTCGAGACATTAACGGCACTCGAGCCAGCTAAGCGCAACATTAACGCATGGCAGCAAGCCGCGCACATTGCTGAAGAGGATGTGAAACAGAACCAAGCCATTGGTGAGCATGGTCTTCAGCTAATCAAAGATGCGCATGATGGCAGTACGTTTAATGTGTTAACGCATTGCAATGCTGGTTGGTTAGCCACGGTCGACTATGGAACAGCTTTATCGCCTATCTATGCAGCCCATGATGCAGGCTTGGCTGTGCATGTCTGGGTGGATGAAACCCGCCCACGCAATCAAGGTGCCAGTCTGACGGCTTGGGAGCTAGCGCAGCATGGTGTGCCGCATACCGTGATCACTGATAATGCTGGAGGGCACTTGATGCAACAAGGCCAAGTGGATATGGTGATTGTTGGTGCTGATCGTGTGACGGCCGGTGGCGACGTGTGTAATAAAATCGGCACCTATTTAAAGGCACTTGCAGCACACGATAATCATGTGCCATTTTACGCGGCGGTGCCAAGCCCAACGATAGATTGGCAGGTCAAAGCGAATGAAATCGACATTGAAAATCGACATGAAGATGAAGTGTTGACGATAACTGGTTTAGCGCAAGATCAAACGATACAACAAGTGCGGGTCGTGGCTGAAGGATCACCGGCTTTAAATCCAGCCTTTGATGTGACGCCAGCTAGATTAGTGACAGGGATTATTACCGAACGCGGCGTATTTAAACCTAGCAATTTATACCAGTTAGCAAGCCAGCTAGAAGAAAGTGTAGGTAACCCAGTATGAAACGGCCAACAGTCAATGGGCGCAGAAAGTTTCTTTATAGTTTAGGTGCGCTGTCCTTGGGCGGTTTGGCATTGGCTTATCGCAGATTAGGTCAATATGGTGCGAATGCGAAAGGAAAGCTGGTAGCTAAAGCTAAGCCGAGGCTTGGTATTAATATCAGTGGGGTTGCTTATTGGGGGTCAGAGTATCCCTTTGTTAATTTGATGTATCAATCTGGAGAGTGGATCAGTCAGCCAGCATCAGGGGAATGGGGTGAAGGCCCGGAACTTTCTTTAGATAAGCATGGTTGGATCAAGCAGTTAGCGGCAGGTTGCCGCGCAACAAAGATTCTTTGTGCCGGAGAGGATGGTAATTTATACCCTTCAGGTCGTTACGTTATTCTCTATGATGGTGAAGGTGAAATTTTGCCACACAAAATAACGTCATCGGTGACAAAAAACACTGCTGGGCGGATGGAGGTGGATGTTGATGCCACGAAGGGTATGTTCGCGATTGACGTTGTTTCGACCAATCCAAAAAACTATATCCGTAATATCCGTGTGATTATGCCGGGTTTTGAGGCTAGTTACATACAAAACCCCTGGCACCCAGATTTTTTAGCAAGGTGGTCTGGTGTTGCGTGTATTCGCATGATGGATTTGATGGCAATCAATAATGCAACACAGGTCGTTTGGGAAGATAGGCCACACATTGAAAATGCGAGCTATGCTGAAAAAGGTGTGCCAGCTGAGTTGCTAATAGATTTAGCCAACCGTCTAAAAACAGATGTTTGGTTCTGTATGCCACATATGGCCGATGATAGTTATATCAAGCAGTTTGCAACGTTAGCGAAGGATAAATTACAGCATACATTGCGCGCATGGGTGGAGTATTCGAATGAAGTTTGGAATGGTGGGTTTTCTCAATTTACCTATGCAGCAGAGCAAGGCCGAGCCTTAAATTTATCTAATGAGGACTGGGAAGCAGCATTTCAATATAATGCACATCGGTCAGCACAAATCTTTAGTATTTGGGCACGGGTATTCAATGATGAACAACGTATCGTGAAGGTAATCGCATCGCAAGCGGCAAATGCATGGTTATCAGAGCAGCTTTTGAAAGTGCCTGCGTTGGCTGAGCAAGCTGATGTGTTAGCGATAGCACCTTATATCTCAATGAATGTGCCAGAAAGTAAAGATGAGGAGGGCTTGTCATCGACAGAGGTCTCTAACTGGACGCTTAATCAGCTGTTTGACTATTTGAATACAAACAAACTTTCTGAGTCCAAGCGCTGGATACAAGCGAACAAAAAAATTGCAGATGTATATGGACTTAAGCTCGTTGCATATGAGGCAGGACAGCATCTAGTCGGCGTGCAAGGTGGCGAGAATCATGAGCAGCTTACTAAGTTCTTTAAGCAAGCTAACGCTGATAAGCGTATGGGGGATATTTATCAGCGGCACTTAATAGATTGGGAAATGGCAGGCGGAGACCTTTGGTGTGCATTTAATAGTATGGGTGGCTGGTCCAAGTGGGGTAGCTGGGGGTTATTAGAGTATGCGGATAAACCAACGGCTAAATATCGTGTCACTATCAAGTGGGCCAAATCTAAAGGTCAGCAAATGCGAGTTATTGAATGACAAAAAAACTTCACACTTCACAGGCATTAGTGGATGTTAGCCAACAGTTAATCGAAAGTGGTTTAAATAAAGGCACTTCAGGTAATGTGAGCGTGCGTTGTGATAATGGGTTTTTGGTCACGCCTAGTGGTCTTAACGTTGCTGATATGACAGCAGACAGTATGGTTTATATGCAGATTGATGGGCAACATACTGCAGATAAAAAACCGTCATCTGAATGGCAGTTCCATCGTGATATTTTGCAAAGTCGGCCAGAGGTCAATGCCGTTATTCATACCCATAGTATGTTTGCAACCACTGTAGCTTGTTTGCATAAGGATATTCCACCATTTCACTATATGATTGCAGTTGCTGGAGGAGATTCTATCCGCTGTGCACCTTATGCCTTATTTGGTACGCAAGCTTTGTCTGGGCATGCACTCACCGCTATAAAAGACCGAAAAGCTTGCCTACTTGCTAACCATGGCATGATTGCCATTGGGGCTGACTTAGATGAGGCTTTTGCCATCGCAGTTGAAGTCGAAAACCTATGTGAGCAATATTGGCGTTTATTACAAATCACGCCTGAACCGCCATTATTATCAGCAGATGAAATGCGTGAAGTTTTTCAGCAGTTCCAAGGGTATGGCAATTGGAATTCATAAGAATTTGTTAAATGACTTGCGATTCTTTTTCATTGCTATAACCTGAAATGGTATTACGTTTCGTTTCGTCACTTATCGCTAACTAAAGCTTTCTATAAAGCTGGTAGCTGACTTAGCGTCATTGCTCACTTTGGGAGGCAACATGGCACTACGGTTACGCTATCAGACGGTGGAGTTTGATAAAGTCGATATTCACCTTTGCACATTACGCGATAAGCAGCAATTTTCTGATGCTGAAGATGTTGCGCTAGACCTTGGTATTTCCTCATCTCTATGGTCGTTATTCGGCGTTATTTGGCCTTCTAGCATGGTGTTGGCACACCATATGA
The DNA here is from genome assembly GCA_006844635.1 of Methylophilaceae bacterium. Taxonomy (GTDB): domain Bacteria; phylum Pseudomonadota; class Gammaproteobacteria; order Burkholderiales; family Methylophilaceae. The sequence continues at coordinate 9,801 of SPJO01000123.1, forward strand.
AAGATTATGATACGGCAGGTAAACGGATATTAGAAACGGGTTGTGGCATGGCGTTGTCTAGTTTATTACTCAATGAACAAGACGCAGACATAACCGCAAGCGACTATCACCCAGAAGTGCAAACCTTTTTAGATAGAAATACTGATTTGAATAATGGGAAAGCTATCCCATTCGAACGCGCTGATTGGGCCGAGGAGTCAGATACGCTGGGTCAGTTTGATTTAATTATTGGCAGCGACATCTTGTATGAGGATGGGCATATACAACAACTCGCCAGCTTTATAGCGCTTCATGCTAAGCCGAAGTGTGAGGTGATTTTAGTTGACCCAGGAAGAGGACGTAAGACAAAGCTCAGTAAGGCACTGGTTGAAGCAGGTTTTGAGTATACGCATACACAGCCAGCACATACGGATTATTTAGATGAGCCGTTTAAAGGATATATCCTTAAGTTTTGGCGTGATGTTTAGATGCAAACTACGACGTGTGGGATAGGGGCTTGCTTTTATCTTCTGGAGAGCGTAAACGCTGGACCATCTAAGTGGTAACTTAATTAATAGGGCCCAGATGCACAACAATCATCCGCTGTTATGTCAAGCTAAAATAATTAATTTTTATCACAAAGTCTTGCAGTGTTTCATTGTGATTGTAATGCCTTTGACGTAAAATAACATCCCGTCTGCAATAATTCTTATAAAGCCTTTTCATGACCAAATATGTATTCGTAACCGGCGGTGTTGTTTCTTCTTTAGGGAAAGGCATTGCGGCGGCAAGTCTTGGTGCAATTCTTGAGTCACGTGGCATCAACGTGACCATGCTCAAGTTAGACCCCTATATCAACGTAGATCCTGGCACCATGTCGCCATTCCAACATGGTGAGGTGTTTGTCACTGATGATGGTACGGAGACTGACCTTGATTTAGGCCATTATGAGCGTTTTATTAGCGCTAAAATGACGGAGCACAACAACTTCACCACTGGCCAGATATACGAAACCGTGATTAAGAAAGAGCGACGCGGTGAGTACCTAGGTAAGACAGTACAAGTCATTCCGCATATTACTGATGAAATCAAAAGCCATATCAAGGCTGGTGCTAAAGGTGCTGACGTTGCGATTGTCGAAGTTGGTGGTACTGTGGGTGATATTGAATCACTACCATTCTTAGAGGCGATTCGCCAAATGGGTGTAGAAGAAGGGCGCACCAACACCTGTTATGTGCACTTGACGTTGTTACCATGGATTCCAACAGCTGGTGAACTGAAAACTAAACCGACGCAGCACTCTGTGAAAGAATTGCGTGAGATTGGTATCCAGCCTGATATCCTATTGTGTCGTGCTGAGCGCGAAATCCCCGAAGAGGAGCGCAAGAAAATCGCACTCTTTACGAATGTGCCATTTGAGTCGGTGATTAGTGCCATTGATTCAGATTCTATTTATAAAATTCCAGGTTTATTACATGAGCAAATGATGGATGAAATTGTTTGCCATAAATTAGACATCTTGGCGAAAGCGGCCAACTTAACCGAGTGGAACAATATTACCAATACACTCGCGAACCCTAAGCATCATGTGGATATTGCTTTCGTTGGGAAATATGTGGATTTAACTGAGTCGTATAAATCACTGACTGAGGCATTAATCCATGCAGGTATTCACACTAACTCTAAAGTGAAAATTCACTTTATTGATAGTGAAGATGTTGAGGAAAAAGGCACGGCAGCATTAGAGGAAATGGATGCAATTCTCATTCCAGGTGGCTTCGGTAAGCGGGGTACAGAAGGCAAAATTAAAACTGTACAATTTGCTCGCGAGAACAAAATTCCTTATCTAGGTATTTGTCTAGGGATGCAATTAGCCGTGATTGAGTTTGCGCGAAACGTAGCGGGCTTGAAAGATGCCAATAGTACAGAGTTTAACCCTGAGGCTGAGCATAAATTAGTTGGTCTTATTGATGAGTGGCAAGATGCATCGGGCAAGATTGAAAAGCGTGACGAGCATTCGGATTTAGGTGGCACGATGCGTTTAGGTGCGCAAGAGTGTCCGATTGAGCCAAATACTAAAGCGGCAGATATTTACGGTAGTCAGGTGACTGAGCGTCATCGTCATCGTTATGAAGTGAACAATCATTATGTTGAGCAGTTGAAAGAAGCCGGATTGGTTGTATCAGCACGTACACCAACTGAAGATTTATGTGAAATGATTGAGTTGCCGGAAGCGGTGCATCCTTGGTTTGTGGCTTGTCAGTTTCACCCTGAGTTCACCTCTAATCCACGAGCAGGTCACCCACTGTTTACCGCGTATGTGAAAGCGGCACTTGCGTATAAAGGTCAAAAATAAATGAAATTATGTGGTTTTGAAGTTGGTTTAGATCAGCCTTTGTTTTTAATTGCTGGTCCTTGTGTCATTGAGTCAAAAGAATTTGCGATTGAAACGGCAGGACAGTTAAAAGAGATTGCCGAACGGGTGGGTGTACCATTTATCTATAAATCTTCATATGATAAAGCCAACCGCAGCTCAACCAAGACGTTCCGTGGCTTTGGTATGGAAGAAGGTTTGAAAATTCTGGATGAAGTCAGAAGTCAGATAGGTGTGCCAGTATTAACAGATGTTCACACAGAAGAGCAAGTGCCGCATGTGGCAGCTGTTGTTGATGTCTTACAAACGCCTGCTTTCTTATGCCGCCAAACGGATTTTATTGTTGCTTGTGCAAAATCTGGCAAGCCAGTGAATATTAAAAAAGGCCAATTTTTGGCGCCACATGACATGATGCAAGTGGTTAATAAAGCCAAAGAGGCGAATGGTGGTGCAGACAATATCATGGTTTGTGAACGTGGCGCTTCATTTGGCTATAACACATTGGTGTCTGACATGCGCGGATTGGCGACGATGCGTGAAACCAATTGCCCTGTCGTTTTTGATGCAACGCATTCAGTACAGCAGCCGGGCGGACAAGGTGAAAAAAGCGGAGGGCAACGTGAGCATGTGCCTGTACTAGCACGAGCCGCAGTGGCGAGTGGTATTGCTGGCGTGTTTATGGAGACGCACCCAGACCCATCAAAAGCATTGTCGGATGGCCCCAACGCATGGCCGTTAAGCAAAATGGAAGATTTATTACATGTTATCGTCGACTTAGATAAGCTGGTGAAGAAAGCTGGCTTTGCTGAGATGACACTTTAAGCATACTATATAGCAAGATAAATTAGGACTACGTTAAAGGAAGAGAAATGAGTGCAATTGTAGATGTAATCGCCCGTGAAATTATGGACTCTCGTGGTAACCCAACGATTGAAGTGGATGTGTTGCTTGAAAGCGGCATTATCGGACGTGCTGCAGTACCTTCTGGCGCGTCTACTGGCGCTAAAGAAGCGATGGAGCTGCGTGATGGTGATAAAAGCCGTTACCTGGGCAAAGGGGTACTAAAAGCAGTTGAGCATGTGAATACTGAAATTACAGAAGCGATTATTGGTTTAGACGCTGAAGAGCAAAGCTTTATCGATAAAACATTAATTGAGTTGGATGGTACTGAGAACAAAGACCGATTAGGTGCGAATGCGATTTTAGGTGTGTCAATGGCCTGTGCACGTGCTGCAGCTGAAGAAAGCGGTTTACCACTTTATCGCTATTTAGGTGGCTCTGGCAAAATGCGCCTACCAACGCCAATGATGAACATCATTAACGGCGGAGAGCATGCTGATAACTCAGTGGATATCCAAGAGTTTATGATTATCCCAGCAGGCTTACCTACTTTCCGTGAAGCATTGCGTTGCGGTGCAGAAATCTTTCATCAATTGAAAAAAACCATTGGTGCTAAAGGTTTGGCAACCACAGTCGGTGATGAGGGTGGATTTGCACCAGATTTGCCTTCTAACGAGTCGGCACTACAGCTGATTATGGAAGCCATTGCGGCAGCGGGGTATGAGCCAGGTAAGGATGTTTATTTAGGTTTAGATTGTGCGAGTACAGAGTTCTATAAAGATGGAAAATATCACTTGGAATCAGAGGGTATTTCACTGACTTCCGCAGAATTCTGCGATTATTTAGCAACACTCTGTGATAAATATCCAATCATCAGTATTGAAGATGGTATGGATGAGTATGACTGGGATGGTTGGGATGTTCTAACCAAACGCTTAGGTGATAAAGTGCAATTAGTGGGTGATGATCTGTTTGTGACGAACCCTAAAATCTTAAGAGAAGGTATCCAAAAGGAAGCTGCTAACTCTGTATTGATTAAAGTGAACCAAATCGGTACGCTGACAGAAACATTTGAAGCGATTGAAATGGCAAAATGTGCAGGTTACACAGCTGTTGTGTCTCATCGTTCAGGTGAAACAGAAGATACGACGATTGCTGATATTTCAGTTGCGACCAATGCATTGCAAATCAAAACTGGCTCATTGTGCCGTTCTGAGCGTATTGCGAAATATAACCAATTGTTAAGGATTGAAGAAGAACTTGGTGACGCCACTAGTTATGCAGGTTTGTCTGCGTTCTATCAATTGATTAAATAAACATTGATAAGCCGCAGTTAGCTGCGGCTTATCTTTTTGAGGAAGCATGAAGGCTTTAACATTAATCTTCGTGGTGTTGATTGCGCTATTACAATACCCATTATGGCTGGGTAAGGGCGGTTGGCTACGTGTGTGGAATGTGAGCCAGCAGGTTGACAAGAAAAAAGAAAAAAACGAAGTCCATAAGCAACGGAATGATGCGCTTAGAGCAGAAGTGCGAGATCTAAAAAAAGGGAATGCAGCAGTTGAGGAACGCGCGCGTAGCGAGCTGGGGATGATTAAATCAGACGAAGTGTTTTATCAAGTGATTGATAAACCGATTCCTGAAAAACCTGTCAATCAATTGCCGGAGGTTGAGGAACAGCCGTCTGAGTAAGTGTCAGCGTTTTAACGATTAAAAAAGCTCGCTATTTAAAGCGAGCTTTTTTGTTGTTAGTCACTTTGCTTTACTCCGCATTTGTAACCGTTAATGCATAAGGCATGTCTAAAAAGGTGATTGGCGTGTCTTGCCATGTTATGTCGCCTGTTTCTTTTGCTTGGATTCGAATCTCAATCAACGCGTCGACACCATTTTCTGGATTAGGGGCAACTTTCACTAATTGACCCGCTTCATTACCAGCCGCGTCGATGACTTTATCACCAGCCGTAGCTTGGTTTGAAGCATCTACTGCAATATGTGCCAGGTATGTACGACGCTTCACTTTGCCAAGATAGTGCGTACGCGCCACAATCTCTTGGCCGGTATAGCAACCTTTTTTAAAGTTGATGCCGTTGAGTACGTCTAGGTTGAGCATTTGCGGCACAAATTGATCCTGTGTTGTTTCGAGTACATCTGGTGTTGCTGTTTGAATATCTAGCCAATCCCAGCAAATGGTATCTGCCTCTACACATTTTGCCTTTAAGGCTGTCCAGACATCATCGGCTTGTTCGCGATTGGTGATGATTTCATAACGGTTGTGGCCTGCCATCGAAGGGAGCTTGATAATCAAGCTATGCGCTGTTGAGGTTAATGTAAAATCGCCTTCTGGCACTTCTCCAAACGCTTCTGAGGCGATGTTTTCAGCATCAGGTCCATTGATGCCAAAACGACGCATATCGGCGCTGACATCGCTAATATTGACCTTTGCGCGCATCACATACATGGTTAGGCGCTTCATGACACGCGCGAGAAGTGGTTGGCTTAACTGCAAGTATATTTGCTCATTCTGTGCAAATGCCAAAAACAATGCCAACATGCGGCCCTTAGGAGAGCAATAGGCACTTAGGTGGGCATTGTTACCGTTGAGCTGCGCAACATCATTGGTGACTTGTCCTTGCAAAAAGCTAACAGCATCATCGCCGCTTAGTGACAATAGGCCTAACTGTGATAACTCACATAAGGTATTGTCTGTTTGCCAATTTGTATCTGCCATGCCACACTCTGCTTTCTATGAAAAATAACAATAATCAGGTGATGCCTGCGATTGAACTCGCGTTACAACCCTCACGACTGTTATTGGGTATATTGCTCCTGATTTCAATGCTTGCTTGCTTTTGCGTGATTATAGTCGCCATCCCGTTTGCTATAAAGCTTTGCTTGCTGACCATCATCGTTTTTTCAACTGTGTATTTTGTGCTACGCGATGCTTTGCAGGTACTGCCATGGTCTTGGCAGCAATTAGTGGTCAGTAGCAAGGGAGAGCTCCGTTTAATCAATCAACGAGGCCAGCAATTTAAGCCGGTATTACACGCCAGTAGCTTTATTCATCCGTGGTTGGTCATTTTAAATACGAGTAACACAGATGATGCTAAGTGGTTTGGCTCTTTCTTAACCCCAGTATTAGTGTTGCCGCGCAATGTGGATCAGCATCGGCAGTTACGCGTTTGGTTAAGGTGGTGGAAACACCATGAAGGCGCTGCTTAAAGTAATCACTTGTTCTACACGTGTTACTCTCGATAGTAAATCAGGCTTTTTTAACAAATTCAGATTTTAATTTCATCGGCCCAAAGCCATCGATTTTGCAGTCAATGTTGTGATCGCCATCAACCAACCGTATGTTTTTCACTTTAGTCCCGACTTTTAAGGCTGAGGATGAACCTTTCACCTTTAAATCTTTAATCAGCGTGACGCTGTCGCCGTCGTTCAATGTATTACCGTTAGCATCTCTGAAGACATTTTCAGCTTCTTCTTCGTTATCAGCTTGGTTCCATTCATGCGCACATTCAGGGCATACAAAGAAACCTTGGCTTTCATAGGTATACTCGGATTGGCATTTAGGGCAGTTAGGTAAGTTGCTCATCAGTTTCGCTTAAATCATTTTGATAGCGCGTAAGTATAGCTTAATTAATGTAGTTGTCGTGCGCGACAGCAGCATCTTTATCCGTTTGCCTTTTGAAAGATTTTTTATATAAGCCAAGTGTTTCAGCCATCCGCCTAAATGGGTGTCTGCTCATATAGGCAGCTAGTAGCAGTAAGCCGGCGACTGAAGCGAGTAACCAATTGATTGGGAAGGGCGCGATATCGCGTTTTGCTGGTTTTTGTTGCTTCATGGAAGCGAGTACATCATGTACGCTTTTACCATGCACATAGAGCGCGCCAATTTCGCTACTAATTTCTTTTAAGTATGCTTCATCTAACTTAGAGATATAACGATCATGCTCGCCCGATGCAATACTGTCATCACGTGTACCAATATTAGATTCAGAAATTTGTGCAATGCCAGGCTGTAGCGCAAAGCTTTCGTTAGACCAATAACCGATCACTTGATTGTCCTCGCTTAACTTAGGAATGGCAGCGCCTTCATGACTACCAATACCGACGATTAGCCAGTCTTCGGCATCTTGTACGCCTTTAATATCTTTGGTGTTAAATACGTGCAGTTTTGGTGCTTCTTCACCATCGGTGAAAAAGACGACTTGAGCCGTATCGGGGAAAGCACGAACTGTTCTGGAAATGCTGTATAGGTTTTCACGGATACGGCTGTTGCCAGACCAAGCTGTTCGCCACTCTAAATGATCAATGGTGTCATTGATTGCATGGAAATTTTCGCACACCTCTATTGGGTGATATAAAGCAGCAGTGCTGACGCCAGCAAATAAGGCAACCCCTACCTTTGTCCCGCAGGGGAGTGATGAGACAGTTTCGTGCATGAGTTTTTGCGTGTGCTCAATACGTGAAATTGCTTTACCACCAACCTTAATGTCTGGTGTGTTCATGCTTTGCGATATATCTGCAATCAGTAAGTAAGTGAAAATATCATGTTTGACAGGCACGGTTGGCTTGAATAATGCGACAAATAGCAGCAGTAACGCACTACCTAGTAGGGCAGAGTCTTTGTTCTTGCGCAAAAATTGAATGAAGTCTTTCATCTCATCACTTTAATTAAAATCGATAATTACCATGGGTTATGGTAGCCCTACAGGAATATTACCCATAACCATACCAGGAGAATCTGAATCGCTAAGTCCTGCTTGCGGCGTATCAGGCAGCAGAGATAATACGCGATCAAGGTTACGCCTTGTGCCCCAGTTGCTATTGTCTAACTTAACGGCATGTTTGTAGGCGGTTTTGGCTTCTGTTAGCAGGTATTCTGCCTCGTCTCTTGCACGCACGTCACTCCCCGTGTTAAGCCTGAGTGCTTTATGAAAAAACATATTGCCAATGTTATGGAATACCGATGCACGGTTACTAGCAGTGCTCGTTTGCGTTAAGCCAGAAAAAAGTTTGGTGGCCTCTTTATAGTAAGTTTTTTGTGCCAGCCAATAAGCTTGCGCATATTTGTTTTCATAGCTGAGCTTGTCAGTCACTCGTGGTTGACCAGTTTTAACCGCTTCATTGAAGGCGTTGATTTGGTTAAGCCTATTAAACTGATGAGCTATGCCGATAGCGGAAAGCACCGCAATAACGCCTAATATCCAAGCGAGCCTTTTAACGGTTAAGAATTTTAAGCCGAGCGCCATGTCTTATTCTCCAAGTATTTGACACCTAACAATAAGGCAATCATCAATAAAGCAATGAAATAGCTTAGTTGGGTAAAGTTTTTACCGGGAATTTTTTCCAGATAAGTAATGGGTTTCTTTTCTTTTTTATTAATATCAAGAATGGCTGTCTCTAATGATTTAGGGTCATCAGCTTCATACGCTTGAAACGGCGTGTTGAGTGTTTTGAAAAAGTTGTGTAGCTCAACTTGCGCAGGTGGCAACTGGACTTCCTTCCAGTCTTCATATTTGGGGTCAAAAATACTGATGCCATTGGGCTGCCTTAATACAATCCAATACAAGGTGACGTTTAAGTCGCTTAGCCAAGCCTTAATTTTTTGTTGTCTTACACCATCAATTTGGCCCGCACCATCTGAAATTAAAATAATCGCGCGCGAACCAGAGTCAGGTACATGTTCGAATTGTGCGATCGCACCAGTTAGGCCTGCGCCAATATTAGTTTGAAAAAGTGCATTGCCCGAGGTTGCTTGGATAGCAGCCAGTATGGCTTCTCGACTTTCTGTGAGTGGTAATACATACATTGCTGAATTACTAAATGTGGTGATGCCAATCATGTCATTTTCACGCGCATTAACAAACTCGGTCATTAGGCGGCTAGCTGCAGCTGATTTTGTCTCACCGACGTTGCCTGAAGCTGTACCGCCAGCAAAAGGATCATCCATACTGGCACTTCTATCGAGTACCAGCGCGATTTGCGCACCGATACCGACTTTTTCTACTTTCTGCTCCAAGGTGTGTGGGTCAGATAAACCGATAATAATGCAGGCGAGGGCAATGCTTGCCAGTACTTTGAGCATCAAGCCAATTAAGTCTGATAATGCGTCGTGCGGCAGCATCTCTACCCATGAATAACTACGCGTATGCGAACGCTCTAGCAGAATTGGCAGTAACGCCAATGGTAGCAGCCATAAAACGGATGGATGCGTAAATACCATTAAGCATTTCCTTGTAGCGGATCAGGCGTTAAGCCACGTTCACAATCACGCATTCTTCGGCAGAATTGTAATAGCCATGCTTTGGGGCTTTCTGTATTGAGTGACTGCGATGCATCTTCAAAAAAGACTTCATGGGATAGGCCAAAGAACTGTTCAATTTCACTTTTGACGGGTAAGAACGCTTCGTGTTGACTAATAAAAGCGTCAAGGTTGTTATTAAACAAGCTGCCGCCAGCCGTTTGATTGAGTGATTGGTGTACACGCGTAACCGCTTGTTTGATATCTTCTGGAGAATCCGACAGTTTTTTAACATCGCGATATGCTTTTGCAAAAGGGGCCCCCATTCTCGGTAACCAAGCGTAGGCACCGAAGATATAGAGCAGGCCGAGTAGCGCTAATGCTAGTATCACGGATAATACTTTGATGTTGAAAGTCACTGGCTGGCTATCAAGCGTTAATGGTGGAATGAATGGATACATTTCTTCATCCAGTTTAATTTGTCCAATCAGTGAGAGCGGAGAAATTCTAAATGCAAAGTCTGGCAATCTATACTGTACGACTTCTTTCGTTTTCGTATGACGTAGCTTGATGACTTCTGCACGAAGAGCGGCTGGCTTAGCGACGCGGTCGGTTTTGAATACCTGATAACTTAAATCTAAGGTATACGTTTCGCTATCGGCATTTTTATCCATAGACTGATTAATTTTAACCAGTTCAATACCTGATTTTTTGCCCCTATAACGATGCTCATAACCAACAATGGGTAATGACTCTGTAATAAGTTCATAAGGCTGTTTAACAGTGAGCGTTATTTTTCTTTGTAAAATATCACCAACCACATAACCAGCATCTCGCGTGGGGTCGACAATATCAACATCCATATATTGCTCGCCGATTGTTGGAAGCTCGTTTTTCGCGATGCTGAGTTGTGAACAAGTGGCTAAAAAAAGTACAAGTAGCGCTTGTGTTAGAAAGCTAAAGATGCGGTCATGAAATTGCATAGTTTTACTCATTGTTTATGCGGGGACATACTGATGAAAGTAATCACTCAGTAGGTCCGCATCAAATTGGTTGCTAACAAAAAATGGTTGCATATCGAAACGTAAAAATAAATCCTCGATCATTTTGCGACGTGTGGCAAAACTTTCTAAGATACGTTTTTTGTATTCTTTACGTAAGAATAGTGTGCGTTTGGCACCTGTTTCTGGGTCTGTCACATTGGCAATGCCGAAATCAGGCAAGTCGTCATATTCTGCGGTATCCCACAAGACAACGGGGACAATATGATGGCGCAGCATGAGTACCAGAGATGCCTCTAAATCCTCAATCGGCATATGGAAGTCAGATACCAAAAAGATTAACGAACGCTCTTTTGGTAGCATGTTGACGGAGTCAATTAGCGCGCGGCTACCGACCTCTTTAGGCTGATGTGATTTAAGGTGTTCAGCCATTTCAATGGCTAAATACGGTCTTGCAGAAAGTGTTGAAATCCACTCGTCATGTATTTCATCGTCAAAGCCGATAAAACCGACAGGGTCACCATTATGTGTCACGGATTGTGCTACTGATTGCACCACATCGCCAGCAATAGAGATTTTGCGCTGGTGGCTGCCATATTGCATCGAGCCAGACATATCACATAGCACTAATACGGGCGTCGCACTTTTTTGGTTGAAAATACGCACATAAATTTGTTCCATCGGGTCACGGATGGTTTGGCGTAAATCAATGCGACGTGGGTCAGGGTAAGAAAGCAACGTTGCATGCCCACGGAACTCCATGCCCATCCCCCGTTGGTTACTACGGTGTGTGCCTGGGCGACGGGAGTTAGAGCGCCAATTTATATGGTAGCTAAACTCTTTAATCTGGTCAGTTTGCATGCGTCGTTATCTTCTTTAGATTAGCTAGCTTGTTTATGGTGCAGCAATCACATTGACAATGCCATCTAACATTTCACGAGCAATCTCAGTCCGACGCATTTCATAAACAGGGCTAAAGACAACACGATGGGCGATTGTTTCATGGAATACAGCATGAATATCATCCGGTAACACTGCGTCTCTATCATTGAGCCAAGCATTGACGCGCGCTGCGCGTAACAACATACCCATACCACGTGGACTGGCCCCGGATAGTACGAGCCTGCTCATGTCAACGCCAGACACTTTGACGCCATAATCTAATGGCACTTTGGTTGCTTGCCAAAGTTCTAATGCGTATTTACGTAAAGCTGGGCTAGCACTCACACTGTCTTGTAATGTGGCTGCGAATTTGTTGAGTTCTTTATATTTGAGAATGTTTTCTGGGACGCCGCTGACAAGTTCATCTACATTATGAAAGCGAGTGTCGAAAACCAACGACTCCATAATGGCCTCGTCTTTTGGTACGATAATTGGTATCTCCATCATAAAACGGTCACGTGCTGCAGATGGAATATCAAATGTTTCTTCTTTTTCCACCTGGTTACGATCGGCAAATACCAGCATATGCGGGAAGTGATGCTCTTTATTAAAGGCAGTTAATGTGCGCTCTGCCATCACCCGTAAAAGTAAAGAGTGGACTTGCGGTCGCGCACGGTTAATTTCATTAAAGAAGAAAATCGATAAATCTTCACCAGCTTCTAAAATAGGGCCTGGATTCACGTGCGGCTTGCCATCTTCGCCTAAGTAGGTGTGGTAAACCAAATCATTCGGCATTAAGTCAATCGTACCTTCAATCCGTTGGTAAGCGCCACCAACACCACGCGCAATTGCACGGAGCAATGTGGTTTTGCCCACACCGACATCCCCCTCTAGTAGCACATGACCTCGCGCAAAAATAGAAGTGGTAATTAATCGAATGGGATTGCTTTGCCCGACAACCACTTTATTGACTTCTGATTCTAACGTTAATGCATGTTGACGCCAGTCTGCTAATTGACGATCGCTCATCGTGTTTTCCTATACATTGGGTTAAAAGTTGATTTGTAACATTATGTAACAATACTAAACTAAAAAAAACAATGTGTATACAGATTTGTATAGTTAGTTTTAAATTCTAGTAAAAACTCCTTTATAATCAATTGGAAGAAGCTAGTATATGGTAGTAATACGTGTACCAGCTTTAAGCAATAGCTGTTACAAACTTACATTTAGGGCTTTCAAGAATGTTGTTTTCCAGCGAAAATAGCATTAACAAATTCTAAATACATATAGAAAAACATCATGTCAAAACAAAACAGTTATACCAAAGAAGATCTATTAGCATGCGGACGAGGGGAAATGTTTGGTGAAGGTAATGCACAATTACCATTACCGCCAATGTTAATGTTTGATCGTATTGTTTCAATCACAGAAGACGGTGGTAAATATGACCAAGGGCAAATTATCGCGGAACTCGATATTAACCCTGACTTATGGTTTTTTGATTGTCATTTCACTGGTGACCCTGTGATGCCTGGCTGCCTAGGTTTAGATGCGATGTGGCAGTTGGTCGGTTTCTTTCTGGGTTGGAAAGGCGGTCCAGGCAAGGGGCGCGCCTTAGGTGCTGGTGAAGTGAAATTCTCAGGTCAAGTGTTGCCAGGTGCTAAAATGGCAACATACACGATTGATTTGAAGCGTGTCATTATGCGCAAGTTAGTCATGGGCATTGCTGACGCGACCATGGAAATTGATGGTAGAGAAATTTATGTTGCCAATGATTTACGTGTTGGTTTATTTACGCGTACAGATAATTTTTAATGATGGTTGAGGGGAGCACGTAATGCGACGTGTTGTGATTACCGGGCTGGGCATTGTATCGAGCTTGGGAAATAATAAAGAAGAGGTTAAGGACAGCTTATTTAACGGGCAGTCTGGCATTTCATTTAAACAAGAATATGCTGACCGTGGTATGCGCTCGCATGTCGCTGGTGATATCAAGAACTTAGATGTTGCAGAACTCATTGACCGTAAGTTAATGCGGTTTATGGCGAAAGGCCACGCTTACGCATGGTTAGCCATGCAGCAAGCCATTGCAGATGCCAATATGCCAGAAGAGCTTGTTTCTAACGTGCGTACGGGTTTGATTGTTGGAGCTGGCGGAACATCAACAGAAAGCATGCTACAAGGCACAGACACGCTGGCCGAAAAAGGTATTCGCCGTGTTGGGCCTTATATGGTGACAAAAACCATGAGTAGTGGTATTGCTGCCGTGTTAGCTACGGGCGCTAAAATTAAAGGCATTAATTATGGCATTAGCTCAGCTTGTTCAACCAGTGCACATTGTATTGGCGCTGGTGTAGAGCAAATTCAACTGGGCAAGCAAGATGTCATTATTGCTGGCGGCGGTGAAGAAGAACATTGGACCATGAGTTACTTATTTGATGCCATGGGCGCACTCAGCAGTAAATATAACGACACACCTGATAAAGCTTCACGTACCTATGATGCGAACCGCGATGGTTTTGTTATCTCTGGCGGTGGTGGCATTGTTATCTTAGAAGAGTATGAGCATGCCAAAGCACGTGGCGCAAAAATCTATGCAGAGGTTGTTGGCTATGGCGCGACATCAGATGGTTATGACATGGTTGCACCAAGCGGAGAGGGTGCGGAACGCTGTATGAAGCTAGCGCTAGAGGGTATTGATCATGTCGACTATATCAATACGCATGGGACTAGTACACCCGTGGGCGATACTAAAGAGTTAGAGGCGATTAATGCCTTGTTTAATGATGGTCAATACGGTGATATTCCAGCAATCGCATCGACAAAATCATTGAGTGGTCACGCCTTAGGTGCTGCTGGCGTTAATGAGGCTATTTACACACTCATTATGATGGAAAATGACTTTATTGCGGCATCGGCTAATGTAGAAACCTTAGATGAGGCGGCTGGTGATTTGCCTATTGCAACCAAACGTATTGATAATGTCAAAATCGAGACGGCATTATCCAATAGCTTTGGGTTCGGCGGCACTAATGCGACATTAACGCTATCAACCAAAAACTTATAAGCACGTTAATAGCGCTGAATTAGTAATTTTAATAAAGAGAGTGCTATGAGAAATAGTTTAATTACCTTGCTTGCACTATTCGTTGTGGGTTGTGCCACGATGTTGGGCGATCGTACTGTAAACGTCACTGGCGACCAGATTGCTGAAAAGCTTAATGAGAAGCTCGCTGTGCCTATTTCATTGTTGAAAGTATTTGATGTTAATTTGTCGAATTCTTTAGTGACGTTTGATGAAACAACAGGGCGGATGACTACCACAATGGATACCAAGCTTTCTAGTCAATTGTTCGATGAATCTCTTGCTGGCAAGTTAGGCATCTCCGGTAAACTACGTTTTGACCCAGTCAAAAGTGCCATTATTTTAGATGACCCAAAAGTAGAGAGCTTTAATGTGGGTGGTGAAGACAACAAGTTTAATGATGTGCTGAATGCATTAGCCAAAACGGTTGGTGGTGAAATGTTGAATGGGCTCACGCTGTATAAAGTCAAACCAGAAGACTTGCAGTTTGCCGGCACGCAATATAGTCCGAAAGACATGGTTGTAACCAATCAAGGCTTGCAGCTCACGTTGACGCCGCAATAGCGTTAATTAAAGGCGTCTAATAGCAGGGCTGCTGCGACGTTTCGCCCTTCGTTCATCAAGATGTTGTAAGTTCTGCATGCAGCGTCTGTAGTCATGCATTCAACCGCAATATTTTTTTCAGCCAGCTTGGCAGTAAGCCTTGGGTGCGCGAAGCAATGTTTGCGACCAGTGCCTAGTAGTACGACATCTGGCGCTAAGGCGAGTAGCGCATTGAAATGCGCTTCTGATAATGCGTCAAAGCTGCTAGCAGGCCAATCCAAGCTTAAGCGATCAGCCATCACGACAACAGCTTGTGAATAACGTTGTTTGTTGACTTCAATGTAGTCATCGCCGTAGCCTGTAATCAGATTGTTGCCTTCAGATTGAGTTAAGTGCAATTTCATGGGTTTATTTTAACCAAATTCTATGATTTATTTCAGTTTTCTTTAGGCTGACTATGTAGAGTTTCGTTGCTTGTATAGGGGCTCACAAGGTAAACTATCATCTTTTAAAAATCAGCAGGTCATGAATGGCTATGCGTAGCATTGTTATAATGACGTTGCGAATATGAAAACACCCACCAAAGAGAAGCTAAAAAAATCACATAAACTGGATAACGTTTGTTATGACATTCGTGGGCCAGTGCTTGAGCGTGCGCGTGAAATGGAGGAAGAAGGGCAGCGTATTATCAAGCTGAACATCGGGAATCCTGCAGTGTTCGGTTTTGAGGTGCCTGAAGAGATTCAGCAAGATGTGATGCGTAATATTGGTATCTCAGCTGGATACACAGATAGTCCTGGTTTGTTTGAGCCACGTAAGGCCATTATGCACTACACGCAGACAAAGCATGTGTCAGGCGTGACAGTGGATGACATTATTATTGGTAATGGTGTTTCAGAGTTGATTGTCATGGCAATGCAAGGTTTGTTGAACAATGGCGATCAAGTGCTAGTGCCAGCACCGGACTACCCATTATGGACGGCTGCAGCAACCTTAGCTGGTGGTGAGGCAAGGCACTATATTTGTGATGAAGACAATGATTGGCTGCCTGATTTAGCGGACATTGAGTCTAAGATTAATGCCAATACACGCGCCATTGTCGTGATTAATCCAAATAATCCGACAGGTGCCTTGTACCCCAAAGAAACGCTTGAGGGTTTAATTGATATTGCAAGACACCATGGCTTAGTCCTGTTTGCTGATGAGATCTACGATAAAGTGCTCTACGATGGGCATGAGCATATCTCCATCGCATCGTTGGCTGAAGATGTGTTGATTGTGACCTTTAATGGCTTATCTAAAAACTATCGTGCTTGCGGTTATCGCGCTGGTTGGATGGTGATCTCAGGCGATAAAGAACATGCTGAAGAGTATATTGAAGGTCTCAATATGCTGGCATCAATGCGTTTGTGTAGTAATGTGCCGGGCCAACTCGCGATACATACGGCTTTAGGTGGGTACCAAAGTATTGATGATTTGGTTGCCCCTGGTGGACGCTTATGTAAGCAGCGGGATTTGGCTTACGAGATGCTAACAGCGATACCGGGCGTGAGTTGTGTCAAGCCTAAAGCAGCTTTGTATTTATTTCCTAAGTTAGACCCTGAAATATATCCGGTTGAGGATGATCAACAGTTTATCTTAGAGTTGTTAGAAGAAGAAAAAGTGCTGCTTGTACAAGGCACAGGTTTTAATTGGAAAACGTCTGACCACTTCCGGGTGGTGTTTTTACCGAATGTCGACGATTTGACTGTGGCGATTGAACGTATCGCCCGCTTTTTAAAGAATTATAGAATGAAATTTGGAGCAAAAGTTTGAAGAAGCTAAATGTAGGGATTGTAGGTTTAGGAACCGTGGGAGGCGGAACCTATACTGTACTAACACGCAATGCAGAGGAGATTTCTCGCCGTATTGGTGTTGATGTGAATGTGGCGCTAGTGGCAGACAAGGATCTTGATCGCGCAAATGAATTAACCAATGGTAAAACAACGGTTACTGATGATGCCTTTGCCTTGGTGAGTAGCCCTGATGTTGATGTAGTGGTAGAGCTTATTGGTGGCTATACCATCGCCAAAGACGTTGTGTTAAAAGCGATTGAAAACGGCAAACATGTGGTGACTGCCAATAAAGCCTTAATCGCTTTACACGGGAATGAGATTTTTGCAGCAGCGACAAAAGCTGGCGTGATGGTCGCTTACGAGGCTGCAGTGGCCGGTGGTATTCCAATTATCAAAGCCCTCAGAGAAGGGTTAACAGCTAACCGTCATCAGTGGGTGGCAGGTATTTTAAATGGCACGACAAATTACATTCTGACTGAAATGCGTGATAAAGGCTTAGCTTACCAAGATGTGATTGGTGAGGCGCAGCGTTTAGGTTATGCAGAAGCAGACCCTACATTTGACGTTGAAGGCATTGATGCAGCACACAAATTGGTGATTATGTCTGCGATTGCTTTTGGTATGCCACTCAAGTTTGATGAGGCCTATACAGAAGGCATTACGCAAATCGCCCAAACGGATATTCAATATGCGCAAACACTCGGCTATAGCATGAAGTTGTTAGGCATTACCAAACGCACAGACAAAGGTGTTGAACTGCGCGTGCATCCAACATTGATTCCTGCTGACCAGTTAGTGGCTAGTGTGGATGGTGCAATGAATGCGGTTGCTGTGCAAAGTGATGCTGTCGGCCCCACCCTATATTACGGCGCGGGTGCTGGCGCAGAGCCTACTGCAAGTGCGGTTGTGGCTGACTTAGTGGATGTGGCAAGGCTGATGGGTGCTGATGAAAGCGAACGACCTGCTGCATTAGGCTATCAAGTTGATCAAGTGCAAGATATTGCTGTCTTGCCTATTGAGGTGGTCGAAAGTGCTTACTATTTACGAGCTAACGCAACAGATCAATCCGCAGCATCCGCAGATATTGAGAAAGTGATGGCAGAGTATAAGATCGCCATTAAACAGATCGTACAAAAGTCAGCATCTGATCTCGTCATATTAACGGATGTGACCGTCGAGAAAAATATGGATGCTGCGATTGCAGCGTTAGAAGCACTGCCAACCATTACAGGCAAATTGGTTAAATTACGCATGGAAGCATTAGGGTAAGTATGAAATATACAAGTACGCGTGGACAATCACCCGCATTAAGTTTTAACGATGTCTTACTTGGCGGTTTAGCGCCTGATGGTGGTTTGTATCTACCAGAAACCTATCCGCAATTCACAGATGCGGATTTGAGCGAAATGCGTGGGATGAACTATCGTGACTTAGCCTTTGCTATTTTGACGCGGCTAGTCAGCGAAGAAGACATTCCATCAGCTGACTTGCGCGCAATTATTGATAAAACTTATACGGCTGAGGTCTATCAATTCACCCGTGATAATCAGAATGCGGAAGAGATTACGCCAACTGTTAAGCTAGAAGATAACTTATTCCTGCTATCGCTATCGAATGGGCCAACATTGGCTTTTAAAGATATGGCCATGCAGTTGCTCGGTAACTTATTCGAATATGTGCTCAATAAAAAAGGTGAAACGACTAATATTTTAGGCGCGACATCTGGTGATACGGGTTCTGCTGCTGAATATGCCATGCGTGGCAAAAAAGGCGTACGCGTTTTTATGCTCTCACCACACAAAAAGATGAGCCGCTTCCAAACAGCGCAAATGTTTAGCCTACAAGATGACAATATCTACAATATTGCGGTTGAAGGCGTGTTTGATGATTGCCAAGACATGGTGAAAGCGGTCTCCAATGATGCTGACTTTAAAGCCAAATATAAAATTGGTGCGGTGAATTCTATTAACTGGGGGCGCATTGTTGCACAAGTGATTTATTACTTTAAAGGCTACTTTGCGACGACTGATGATAACGCGCAGCAAGTTGACTTTACTGTGCCATCTGGCAATTTTGGTAATGTTTGCGCAGGCCATATTGCGCGCATGATGGGGCTGCCTATCGATAAGCTGGTGGTGGCGACCAATGAGAATGACGTCTTAGATGAGTTCTTTAAAACAGGTATTTATCGTCCACGTGGTTCTGAAAATACTTACCATACATCTAGCCCTTCAATGGATATCAGCAAAGCCTCTAACTTTGAGCGCTTTGTTTATGACTTGTTGGATCAAGACGGTGAAAAAGTGCGTACCTTATGGCGTGAAGTTGACCAAGGTGGTGCATTTGATATTAAAGGCATGATGGATAAAGTCGCGAGCTTTGGTTTCGTCTCTGGTAGTAGTAATCACGCAGCTAGAATGCAAACCATTCGTGAAACCAATGCAAAATACGGCGTCATTATCGACACACACACCGCTGACGGCTTAAAAGTCGCTTTAGAGCACAAAGATAAGGCCAAGCCAATGGTGGTGCTAGAAACAGCCTTGCCCGCTAAATTTGAAGATGCGTTGGTTGAAGCTTTAGGCGATGTGCCACCAAGACCTGATAGCTTAAAAGGCATTGAAGATTTACCACAGAAGTTTACGGTAATGGACTCAAGTGCAGACACTATTAAATCCTTCATTGCAAAAGCAGTTGATTAAGCGCGCATGAAACAATACTTAGACTTATGCCATCGCATCGTGGATGATGGTGTTTGGGTTGAAAACAAAAGAACAGGTAAAAAATGCCTGACCGTGATTAATGCAGATTTAACCTATGATGTTGATGAGGAAAAATTTCCTTTAGTCACCACGCGTAAAAGCTATTTTAAATCCGCTATCGCTGAAATGATTGGCTATTTGCGCGGCTATGATTCAGCCGCTGACTTTAGAAAGCTAGGCACCAAGACTTGGGATGCAAATGCCAACCTTAACCCAGCATGGTTGGAAAACCCTTATCGGAAAGGGGAGGATGATTGCGGTTTTATTTATGGTAAGGTTGCGCGTAATTTCCCGAAACCTGATGGCGGTAGCATCGACTTGCTCAAGAAAATTGTCGATGACTTAGAAAAAGGCATTGATGACCGGGGTGAAATACTCACTTTCTACCATCCTGGCGTGTTTCATATGGGTTGTTTAAGACCATGTATGTATAGCCATCACTTCTCTTTGCTGGGTGATACGCTATACCTCAATAGCACCCAGCGCAGTTGCGATGTCCCACTTGGCTTGAACTTCAATATGGTGCAAGTGTATTTCTTGTTGGCTATTATGGCGCAAATTACAGGCAAGAAGCCGGGTAAGGCCTATCATAAGTTGGTGAATGCCCATATCTATGAAGACCAACTTACCTTGATGCAAGAGGTGCAGTTAAAGCGTGAGCCGTTCGACGCACCCAAACTGACCATCAACCCTGATATTAAAAGCTTAAAAGATTTAGAAACATGGGTTACCGTTGATGACTTTACACTAGAAGGTTATCAATGCCATGAACCGATTGCATACCCATTTTCTGTTTAGCTACTGAAAAGTACTATGAAATTTATAGCGGGGAAGCGATTAGTAGCTATATTTTTTTGTATTATTTTAAATGGGTGTGAATCTTGGGATATTGATAAGTGTCTTGATCACGGTGGCCGATGGAATGACGAAAACAGGCAATGCGAATTTGATTATCAATAAAAGAGGTTCTAATAAATTAGGATAAAAAAAAGGCTACCTCGAAAGGTAGCCTTTATAACTTGTGACTTTCAGGGGGGGAAGCCACAAATAACTAAAAAGTCTTATTATTAATATAATTCCTTAATTGACGTTTGTTGCTTTGTTCACTTTCACTGCAAACATTGCATATTCGTCTACTGTGATGATGCCGTCTTGGTTAACATCTGTGTTATTAAACTTCTCAATTAAAACGGGGTCTTTACGCGCTTCTTTTAGAGAAATTTTGCCATTTTGGTCATCATCTAATGTTCTAAAACCAATATCTGAAGGTGCTTTTGCAATTACCTTTTTAATTGGTGTTGTATCTTTCACAATCTCACCAACTTCTGCGGATATTGCAGTCGTTGACCCAATTGTTAAGAGTAGCCCCGCAATGCTTATTAAGTGCATGCTATATTTATTTGAAACATTTACTTTCATTTGACTACTCCCTTTTCTTATTCACATCTTATGTAACTTTTGGTTACGGTTATTTATTAGCGAATAGCGTGCCAACTTTTTTAGTTATTAATAATCAATAACTTATGTTTTTTATTAAGTAGCTTGTTGCAACATCTGTCGTCGAATGGCGACATAATACAAGTGTATATTGTAAGTTGTTGAAAAATAAGATATTTATTTGTCGCTAAATAACGACAAATAGACAGGTGTTGGCTTAGTTATTGTTTTTAAAGGAGTTTGGCTGAATGTGATGGCGTTCTAGTAACCGATAAAATTCAGTGCGATTACGTTTGGCTAACTTTGAGGCCTGTGCCACATTGCCTTGCGTGGCTTTTAAAATATTAATTAAATAGTTCTGTTCGAACTGTTGTTTAGCCATGTCGAGTGGGATGATGGTGTTGGCGGTTTCTTGCAAAGCTTTCTCAAGTAAATTCACGCTAATGATTTGCGTGGTTGCCAATACAATGGTTTGTTCAATCACATTTTGTAATTGCCTGACATTCCCAGGCCACTCTGCAGCAATAAGCGTCTCTAGTGCTTCTGGTGCAAAGCTTTGTACATCTTTATTATATTTACCGTTAAAGATGTTCACAAAATGATTGGCCAGTAGGCTGATATCTTCCCTACGGTTCGCTAGAGAAGGAATGTCAAGGCTCACTACATTAATGCGGTAAAACAAATCCTCGCGGAAGCGACCAGCACGCATTTCATCAGATAATGCTCTGTGTGTCGCTGAGATCACGCGGACATCAATATTCACATCTTGCGTGCTGCCTACTGGGCGGATAATGCGTTCTTGTAATGCGCGTAATACTTTGACTTGTAGCGGTTGTGGCATATCGCCAATTTCATCTAGGAATAATGTACCGCCATGTGCACTCTCAAACAAACCAACATGATTGCTGACAGCGCCAGTAAATGCACCTTTGTTATGTCCGAACAGCTCTGATTCAAGTAAGTTTTCTGGTATTGCCCCGCAGTTAATGGCGACAAACGGTTTTTCTTTTCTAGCGCTTGCATTATGGATGGCACGTGCGAGGAGCTCTTTACCTGATCCACTCTCTCCTTGGATAAAGACACTCGCATCTGTCATTGCAACGAGTTTGGCTTCACCTAATAAGCTTTCCATCTGTGGGCTACGTGTAAGGATAGCGCTGCGCCAATCATCGTCATTGGTCACATCAGACGCATTATGTGAGCCGCTCATGCGCAAAGCAGACGCAACTAGCTGTAATAACTCTTGGCTATCAAAGGGTTTCGTTAGAAAACTATAGGCACCACGTTGCGTTGCATTGACAGCATCTGGAATAGAGCCATGCGCCGTTAGAATAATCATCGGTAATGTCGGGTGCAGCTTATGTACAGCATCGAGTAATGCCATGCCGTCCATTGCAGGCATACGTAAATCACTAACAATCAGGTCAGGCCGTTTTAATGCGATGGCAGCCATGGCTTCTTCACCATTGTTTGCTGCGACGGTGTTATAGCCAGCTGCACCTAAGCGTAAGCCGATTAATTTTAGAATATCAGGATCGTCATCAACGATCAAAATAGTGGGTTGATCCATGGGCTATGGTTTTGCTGTCTGTGCGTTACGTTCAATCATGGTTTTCTCAATATTTTTAATATCATTGAGCTTACGACTCAGGGCCTTATTTTTCTTCTTTAAACTATCTGCTTTTTTTGTAATCGCATTAGACTTTTTGACTTGGTTTTGGTGATCTAACGTAAAGGCATGTATCAGTTGCACCAAGCTTTGATTAGATTCACTTAGTTGTTCATCCGCTAGCAAGGCGTTTAGATATTGTTGAGCTAGCTTGCTATCACGCTGGACGCTGTTCGGAACCGCTAAGATGGCCGCTCGTTTGATTTTTAGCTTAAGATCATCAGGATTTTCTGCTAAGGCTTGCACGACGGCCATATAAGCAGTCTGTTGCTCTGTTTCGTTTAGTTTTGTGTAGTGAGTAATAAACTGTAGCAGCTCAGCCGTGTGTCCATGTGCAATAGGAGAAAACTTGAAACCACTTTCTGGTTGGCTGATTGACTGGTCATTATTACTAAGTTGTGTTTCAGCATTGGCTGCACATGCAGACAAAAAACTTAGGGTAATCACGAAAATGGAGATTCTTTTAATACGCATTAATCTTTCACTAGTTCTGAATGGTTGTTGGGTAAGTGTACGCTAAAATGTGCGCCTTGTTTTGAGGCGATTAAATTAATATTGCCATCTAGTGTTTCTACAATATCTTTAACAATAGTGAGGCCTAATCCGCTGCCTTTAATTAAACCGTTATCAACTGCTTTGCCACGATAGAATGGGTCGAATATTTTTTCAAAATCGCCTTTGGCTAAGCCTGGACCATTATCTGAAACGTCGATAATAAACCAGTTTTTTTCTATATTGGTTGTAATGTTAATTTGACCAGATTTAGGCGTATAGTTCACCGCATTCGAGATTAAATTATCAAGGATAATAAAAAGTTTCTCCTCATTAGAGTGCATCTTATTGCCAATATTCAAATCAAGTTCAACCTTTAAGAATTTGTTTTGAATCGTTAGTTCGTGTGCGGTTAATACCTTGTTGATTAGCACGCTAAGGTCTAGTTTCTGCAACTTAGATTTACCTTTAGTGGACTCTACTTTTGTATAGTTCAGCAGGTTCTCAATCATCGTTTGCAAACGGACGCTGTTGTCTCGCATGATTTGAATAATTTCAGTTTGTTGCTGAGATAGTGCACCGCCAATGCCATCATGCAGCAACTCAGTTGCCTCTCTGATTGCAGTGAGCGGTGTCTTCAGTTCATGAGAGACATGGCGTAAGAATTGTTGTTTTTGCACATTCAGGTCTCTTAGTTCTCTTCTTAACCAGTCTAAGCGTTGGCCTAATATGCGTAAATCGCCAGGCCCATCAATGGAGATGGGCGCCTCATAATTACCTTCACCTAAGTTGCTAATGGCCTTTTCCATCCTTCTAATTGGACGCGCTAATAAAAAGGTGATGATAGCCGCGGCTAATAAGGTTAATGGAATCAACACCAAGCTTTGTAAAAATAAGTTTTTTTGTGTTTTGTTGGCCTCGGCAGTAAATTGCATAGAAGCCTCATCTATTGCAATATTGTTCTCTTTAATAATTAACCGAATGGATGCGTTGATTTGTGTAAAGGCATTAAGAAACGTTAAGTCATCAATATACTTTTTCTGATGACTGACGATGACTTTATGTAAGGCTGTACTTTCTTCTCTCAGTATTTTTAGTTTTCCTACGACTTTTGGATTATTGGAGTAGTGAATTAAGCTAGCGATAGTGTCTTGAAGCTCTTTGCTTGCCTGCTGGTAGTTTTTAAATAATAGAGAGTCACGTAATACAAAGTATTGACGGGCACTACGTTCCATCAAGCTGGATTTTTCTTGCAGCACGTGGCTGAGGCGCGTGGTTTCAACTGCCTGAGAAATCGTGAGTTCACTTTTTTGCGCTAAATCACCAAATGAAAAGTTGGCGTTGGTAAATGCCCATAGCAGTGGAAAAATCGCAAAGGCAAAGCCGATGAGCAATAAGGTTAAAAATGAATTTGGGTAACGAATACGCATAAACTTATCTAAATTTTTCGGCACGCATATCCAGTATAATGCGTGCATGAGCAAACTTTCTATTATTGTCGCAGTAGCTAATCATAACGTGATTGGCATTAACAATACATTGCCTTGGCATCTGCCAGAAGACTTAAAGCGTTTTAAGGCGTTGACAATGGGGCACCATATTATCATGGGACGTAAAACCTATGAATCTTTAGGGCGGTTATTACCTGGTAGAACGACGGTCATTGTGACACGTAATAAAGACTATCAAGTAGAAGGGGCAATTGTTGTGCATAGCCTTGAAGCAGCATTGCATATGAGCGCTGAAGATGATGAAATGTTTTTGATTGGTGGTGCCGAGTTATATGAAATTGGCGTGGCCGCAGCAGATAAGCTGTATGTTACAGAGGTGCATGCTGATTTTGAAGGGGATGCTTACTTACCCGATTTCGAAATGGCGCAGTGGGATGAGGTTTCGAGAGAACGCCATCAAACGGCCAGTGGTTTGGCATTTAGCTATGTCACTTATGAGCGTCGGTCAGCAGTGCCAGTTAATTGCTGTAGCTCGCCTGAATAATAGTAGAACGTTCACCAACTAGTAAGTCTTCTTTAAATGGATGGTAAGATTTTCGATAGAGTTTGTAAATCTTATGCACGTAATTTTTAGTTTCACGATAAGGTGGGATGCCTTTGTAGCGATCGACAGCCCCTTCACCAGCATTGTAAGCAGCAGCGACTAAACGCACATCACCTTCGTAATAAGCCATCAACCATTGTAAGTAAGCAAGGCCACCCTTGATATTTTGCTCTGGGTCATATGAGTCTCTTACACCGAAGCGCCTAGCCGTTGCAGGAATAAGCTGCATTAGGCCTTGTGCATTTTTAGGTGAGGTTGCTCTAGGGTTAAAGTTAGACTCCACTTTAATGAAAGCCATCGCAAGGTCTGTTTCAATATGGTATTGCGGTGCTAGGCGGTCAACGATTTCAAAAATAGGGCCTCGTTCATAAAATGGATTGCCATTACTGCCAGCTGGTGCTAGTTCAAATTCAGCGCGTAAGGGCTCTTCAGGCTCATCTGGTAGCATGCATTCTGGTGTCTGTGCTAAAGCTTCATTACCTTTGAAGTCAATCAGCGCTTTTGTTGCGCGATAATGGTTTTGTGCTGCTGCTTTATGATAGAAAAGCGCTGCAACATTGTTATCTTGATTAAAACCTTTCCCGTGTGCATGCATCCAGCCCATGGCGTATTGTGCTTCTGCATCATTATCATCTCTTGCTTGCTGGCAAAACACCTTTGCGGCATCTTCATAACTATTAATGCCATTTTCACCTTTGCCTTTAAAAGCAAGCTTTACTAGTTGCTCGTAAGGTGTGATTTTTTTTGCCGCTGCATTTTTCTTCTTAACACTTAGCATTGCTTTTAGGTGCGCCATGGCTTTCTGTTGCATGGCGAGTTTTTCTTCTGCTGACATCGCAGTTTTCTCTGTTGCTTGTGTACTTTCAAGCACAGTTGTCGATGCTTCTGGCGCGCTTGGAGCAGATGTTGTCGTTTCATTCACTAAGGCAATAGACTGTGTCATCTGTAAGTCTGATGTCGCAGCGCCCATCACAGTTCCTGCATAAGCGGTTTGCGCGAGAGAGAACGATGCTAAAAAGCTAGCGAGTAATAAGTAGTGCTTAGTGGGTAAATGAAACAAATGACACCTCACGAAAAAGTAGTAATCCTAATCGCGGATGGTACAATTTTTCATGTGTGAGACATATAGCCCATTAGGGTAGTGTATTGAATATGCAACAAATAATGTGTTGCGAGCATTTAATCAGTTAGAGGTCTTTAACGCAGTCGACGTAATAGATAGGCCGCCCATCAACAATCTCTTTGACTAAACCATGCACATCCGTTTCGAAACCAGGGAAACGTTCATTAAAGTCACGTGCAAACTTGAGATAACTAATAATGACTTTATTAAACTGTTCGCCAGGGATAAGTAGTGGAATACCAGGAGGGTAGGGAGTCAGTAATACAGCCGTAGTTCTACCTTCCAAATCGTCTATCGCCACACGGTCAATTTCTCGGTGCGCCATTTTTGCAAAAGCATCTGTTGGTTTCATGGCAGGGACCATGTTTGATAGATACATGTCTGTGGTTAACCGCGCAACATTATTTTCTTTATAGACTTCATGAATCTCTGTACATAAGTCTTTTAGGCCAATACGGTCATAACTCGGATGTTGCTGTACAAATTCGGGTAGCGCTTTGTATAAAGGCTGGTTTTTATCGTAGTCATCTTTAAATTGTTGTAACGCCGCGACCATCGTATTCCAACGGCCTTTAGTAATGCCAATCGTGAACATAATGAAGAAGGAGTAAAGGCCTGTTTTTTCCACAACAATGCCATGCTCAGCAAGGTATTTTGTCACAATGGCAGCAGGGATGCCGTTTGACTTGGTAAAGTTACCTTTAATATTTAAGCCAGGCGTAATAATGGTCGCTTTAATAGGATCGAGCATATTAAAGTTTTCAGCAAGGTCACCAAAGTCATGCCAGTCTGCATTGGCATGTAGCATCCAAGCATCACGTTCTTCAATGCCTTCTTCGCTTAAATCATCAGGCCCCCAAACCTTGAACCACCAATCGTCTCCCCATTCTTTCTCAACCTTGCGCATCGCACGGCGGAAGTCTAAGGCTTCCATAATGGATTCTTCAACGAGTACAGCACCTTCTGGCTGTTCCATCATCGCAGCTGCAACATCGATACTGGCTACAATCGAATATTGCGGGCTGGTTGAGGTATGCATTAAGTAGGCTTCGTTAAATACGTCACGGTCAAGCTTGTGATTTTCAGCATCTTCTACCAAGATCTGTGAGGCTTGACTTAACCCTGCGAGCAGTTTATGCGTTGATTGTGTTGAGAAGACCATTGAGTCTTTACACTTAGGGCGGTCTTCACCAATCGCGTGGTAATCACCGTAAAAGTCATGGAAGGTCGCATGCGGCAACCATGCTTCATCAAAATGTAAGGTATCAATCTTGCCATCGAGCATTTCTTTGATTTCTTCAACGTTATAGAGCACGCCATCATAGGTGGATTGCGTAATTGTCAGCACACGTGGCTTAATTTTTTTATTTTCGATAAACGGATTTTGTTGGATCTTTTTCTGAATATTTTTCCATTCAAATTCACTTTTTGGAATAGGGCCGATAATGCCGTAGTGATTCCGTGTCGGCATTAAAAAGACTGGGATAGCGCCAGTCATGACAATCGCATGCAGCACGGATTTGTGACAGTTGCGGTCGACAACGACTACATCACCAGGCGCAACCGTTGAGTTCCAAACAATTTTATTAGAAGTAGAAGTGCCGTTGGTTACAAAGTAAAGGTGGTCGCAGTTGTATATCCGTGCCGCATTGCGCTCAGAGGCTGCAATAGGCCCCGTATGATCTAATAGTTGCCCTAACTCATCGACAGCATTACAAACGTCAGCACGGAGCATGTTTTCACCAAAAAATTGGTGGAACATCTGTCCGACCGGTGATTTGAGAAAGGCGACGCCACCAGAATGGCCAGGGCAATGCCAAGAGTAAGAGCCATCGGCTGCATATTGCGTTAACGCTTTAAAAAAGGGTGGTGTGCGACCTTCAAGATAACTTTTCGCTTCCCGCAGAATCATCCGTGCAATAAATTCTGGGGTATCCTCATACATATGGATAAAGCCGTGCAGTTCACGCAGTACATCGTTGGGAATATGACGGCTAGTACGTGTTTCACCATGCAAGAAAATAGGGATATCATCGTTGCGATAGCGGATTTCTTTTACAAAGGCACGCAGTGCCTTAATGGCGGCTTTTTTTTCCTCTACAATCTCTTCATCATCAATGGATAAGATAAAAGCGGAGGCGCGACTTTGTTGTTGCGCGAAAGAAGCAACATCGCCATAGCTTGTCACACCAATGACTTCACAGCCTTCATCTTCAATGGCTTTTGCCAGTACACGAATACCTAAACCTGAAGAGTTATCAGTGCGAAAGTCTTCATCAATAATAACAACAGGAAAGTTAAATTTCATTTTTGTGCCTAAGTTTTAGGTAATGTAACGCCTACTTGACCTTGGTATTTACCGCCGCGGTCTTTGTAACTGGTTTCGCAGATATCATCATCATCTGCTTCAAAGAATAATACCTGTGCACAACCTTCATTAGCGTAAATCTTGGCAGGTAGTGGTGTGGTGTTACTGAATTCTAGTGTCACATAACCTTCCCATTCAGGTTCAAAAGGCGTGACATTCACAATAATGCCGCAGCGTGCATAGGTTGATTTGCCTAAACAAACCGTCAGCACATTACGCGGGATACGGAAGTATTCAACTGTGCGAGCAAGGGCAAATGAGTTTGGCGGAATGATGCAATAGTCTTCTTCAACTTCTACAAACGAATTTGGGTCAAAGTTTTTTGGGTCGACAATGGTACTGTTCAGGTTGGTGAAAAGCTTGAATTCCTTAGAGCAACGAATATCGTAGCCGTAGCTAGAAGTGCCGTAGGACACTAAACGCTCACCATCTTTAGAGAGTTTGACTTGGTTGGGCTCGAAAGGCTCAATCATGCCATGCTCTTCTGCCATCTTACGTATCCACTTGTCTGACTTTATACTCATATTGCTGCCTAGTTTCGTTTTTAAGTTAAAAAGCGGGGCTGATAAACCCCGCTTAAATGATTTGCAAATAATAGCAATAAATAATACTTAAGTTGCAATTATTTTATGCATGCTGCTTAGTGTTTGTCGCCACCTAGCGCGATACTGTAGCGCCAGAATTGGTCTTCAGATTCAAAAATCACTTTTGATGCTTCTGGATCTTGGCTGCCAGCAGGGTATTGATGGACTGGTTTGCGATCTTCAGCCCAAGCCTTCACAACAGGGTCTACTAAACGCCATTGAGCTTCTGCTTCACTAATGTGTAGGTAATTAGCGTTGTCACCTTGCATAAGGTTGAGCAATAAAGCTTCATAGGCATCAACCGTATCATCTTCAGATTTACGATTGTCGGCATCTAACTCGATTGTGCGCGTATTGATATCTAAGCCTGGAATCTTCGACTGAATTTCCATTTTGATACACTCGCGTGGTTGAATACCAATCACCAACCAGTTTTGGTCTTGGCCACCATTGATTTGCATCGGTGCTTTTTTGAAACGAATGGCTATGCGAGTGTCTGCTTCATGTAGTCGTTTAGCTGTACGGATATAAAAAGGGACACCTTTCCAGCGCGGGTTGTCGATAAAGAGTTTCAATGCAGCATAAGTTTCTACTACGCTGCTATCGTCTCCTAGCTCCTCTAAATAACCTGGTACTTTTTCACCAGCTACTTCGCCAGCAGCATATTGCGCGCGGAAAGCGTGCTTTTCTAGCTCATCAACTGGGATTGGTCGAATTTGCTCCAATACATCGATTTTGGCTTCGCGAATGCCATCAGGCGTTAGATCTTTTGGCATTTCCATGGTCGTGAGTGCCAATGTTTGTAATACATGGCTTTGAATCATGTCACGTAAGGCACCTGTACTATCGTAAAACTCAGTACGATCACCGACGCCTAGCTTCTCTGTGTTGGTAATTTGGACATGATCAATATATTCATTATTCCACAGCGGCTCTAATATCGTATTGGTAAAACGCTGTAACAAGATGTTCTGTAAGGCTGACTTACCTAAATAATGGTCAATTCGGTAGATTTGGTGTTCGTCTAAGTTCTTTGTCAAAGAAGCTTGTAATGCTTTTGCAGAAGGCAAGTCGGTACCAAATGGTTTTTCAACGACAACACGGCGCCAGTATTTATCTTCTTGCGTTAAGCCGACTTTAGCGAGCTCTTCTACAATAGGGCCAAAGTCTACAGGGCGTACGGATAAGAAGTAAGCAAAGTTTTGCGGATAAACGCTCTCATCACTTAGGATATCTTTCATTTTATCAAAGGCTTGTGCGTCATCTGGTTCATTTGCCTTATATACGTTACGTGCGATAAACCGTGCTAGCACGGCTTCATCGACCTTGCCTTTAAACTTTTTGTGAACCATATCCTTGATGCCTTCGCACCATTTTTCATGGTCAATCGGTCTGCGACCTACACCCATGATTTTCATATTTTCAGGTAGGCGGCCAAGTAAATCTAGCCGATATAAACCTGGATAAAGCTTCACGCGCGCAAGGTTACCTGTGGCACCAAATAGCACTAAGGTGCAAGGATCAATTTTTTTCGTCATTTTTCAACCGATATTAATGTAAGAACAAGTATAATTATAGCAAATGCAATCGCATGACTTAACTGAATTAATCAAATAAATAGGTAAGGTTTTCTCGACATATGACGCAAGCATCAGCCACACGCTGGCACGAATTTAAATCTCAAGATGAAATCAATCAAGCTGCGGTAGACAATATTCTGCAATTGGCAACAAAATCGATCAATAAATACGGTAGTTTTTTGATTGTATTGGCTGGCGGCAGTACACCAAAAGCAGTATATAAATTATTAAGTCAGCAGCAGGCAGAGTGGGATAAATGGCATATCTTCCATAATGATGACCGCTGCTTGCCTGTTGATGACAATGACCGTAACAGTAAGATGGCGCGCGACGCATGGTTAAGTCATGTGGCGATTCCAGAAACGCAAGTTCATGATATTCCTGCGGAACTGGGCAATGTTGAAGGTGCAAAAGCATATGCACAAACACTCAGAGGTGTTCGCACATTTGATTTGGTGATTCTTGGGTTAGGGGAAGATGGGCATACAGCCAGTTTGTTCCCTGGTCATGCCGTTGATAATAGTGCGGATGCAGTGCCTGTATCTGATGCACCTAAGCCACCGCCAGAGCGCATTACCATCAGTCAGAACCGCTTAAATCATACGAATGCGGTAATGTTCTTAGTGACGGGTTCCGGTAAGCAAGAAGCGGTCGATCAATGGCGAGATGGTATAGCGATTCCTGCGACGCTCATTACAGGTAAACACGGCGTTGATGTTTACACTTTTGGTGTGAGCTTATAACTTCGATTAGCAATAAAAAAGCTACCCTCGGGTAGCTTTTTTATTGTGCTTTAGTTGCTATGTATTCTGAATCACGATGTTTGGAAACTTGCTGCTATGATCTAATCCTGCATTGGCAATTTTAATGGCAGCTTGACGCGCAATCGCTTTATATTCATTAGCGACTTTGCTATCGGGTGCAGCAGATACGGTTGGTTCGCCACTGTCAGCTTGCTCACGAATTTGCATGTCTAAAGGCAGGCTACCAAGCAAATCGATATCATAATCTTTTGCCATGACTTCACCACCGCCAGCGCCAAATATGTGCTCCTCATGACCACATTGTGAACAAATATGTGTACTCATGTTCTCGACAACGCCCAAGATAGGAATGCCGACTTTTTCAAACATTTTCAGCCCTTTTTTGGCATCAAGTAATGCAATGTCTTGCGGGGTTGTCACGATGATGGCACCAGTCACAGGAATTTTTTGTGCTAATGTCAGCTGAATATCGCCAGTGCCGGGTGGCAAATCAATAACGAGATAATCTAAATCTTCCCATTGCGTATCTCGCAATAATTGCTCTAGTGCACCAGTCACCATTGGGCCACGCCATACCATTGGTGTGTCAGTGTCGACTAAAAAGCCAATTGACATGGCTTGTATGCCATGTGCCCGCATGGGTTCGATGCTTTTACCATCTTTGCTATCTGGGCGGCCACTAAGGCCTAACATTTGTGGCTGGCTAGGGCCGTAAATATCAGCATCTAGGAGACCGACCGTTGCACCTTCAGCTGCCAGTGCTAAGGCTAAGTTAACTGAAGTGGTTGATTTGCCAACCCCACCTTTACCAGAAGCCACTGCAATCACATTTTTCACGTTATCGAGTAATTTAACACCTTGTTGTACTTTGTGCGATTCGATGCGGCTACCAATATTGATATTGATTGTACCAATTCCATCTATTGTGCTGAGATGGTCACTAACCAGTTTTTTCACATCATCCATCACACTGGCAGCAGGGTAGCCTAATGCAATATCAACACTGACATTGTTACCATCAATTTGAATGTTTTTAGCTGATTTGCTACTAATGAAATCTTTACCTGTATTGGGATCAATACAAAGTTTAAGGTTAGATTGAACGAGTAATTCTGTGATGGCCATGCTTATATCCGACTAAATAAATCAAGTATTCTAACGGATGTCGGTCACCACGTCATCAATCGTGTGGTAAGGCGAGTGTTAGGCGTGAAAATTAGTATGCAAAATGTCGTAGCAGTTGCCCCAGCTCCACTTTTCTCGTGCTTGCTGTTGGATGACTTTTCTATCCAGTTGAGGGCATTGTTCAATCGCTTGCTTTAAATCATCATCAATAAACCCAGTGACACCTGGCTCGACAACATCTTTTGGCCCTGGGACGTTATAGCCAGCGACAGGTAGCCCATTAGACATCGCTTCAATCAT